>CAZVQE010000025.1:0-14493 GCA_964628875.1 uncultured Anaerolineae bacterium | reverse complement strand
CGAGCCTAGTGCGAGAGATAGCATGAACAACTACGTCATGACCTATATCAACACCTACTATCCGGATGTTGTGTTGCTCTACATAGGCAACAACGATTTGGCATATACAAAAGATCCACTTCCACCAGGATTCGACCAAGCCGCTGTAGCCATCACAAATTACGAATATCTCATTGGGCGTATTCGCTACGTAAAAAAGAACGTAACCATTGTTGTGGCACAGCTTTTGCCATGTCCGGGAAGCGACTATTGCAACAACGACAATGTCACAAAATTTAACGCATTGTTACCAGACTTTGCAAAAAAACTAAGCACGCCTGAGTCGCCTGTGCTTGTCGCAGACATGAATAGCAAAATGAATACCTCAGGTGAAACAAACGATATTGCCGATAGGTATGGACACCCCAGCACATTTGGTGATTTCAAGATGGGGCAACGTTGGCTTGAGGTACTCAAGACCGTGCTGATCAAACCAACAGGTCAAGTGATTGACGATGCAACAGAGGTCACCGTTGACGGCAATCCGATTCAATATAACGGTGAATGGACGCGAGTCGCTGATTGCGAGCTGCCGCCTGATAGCCTTAAGCCGCATTATTTATTGAATGACACTTGCACCAAGAGCAACCAGACGGGCGCAACGGCGAGTTGGTCATTTAATATCCCGATCACGGGTTCGGTTGCGTTTTACGGTGTCAAGCGCCCTGAGAATGGAATTGTGGGCGTTTCGATTGATGGCGGCGCTGAGCAAATGGTGGATTTGTATTCAGTGTCAGATTTTAGCTACGCTTACGCCTGGATCAGCAACCCATTAACCTCAGGCACACACACGATCAACGTGCGCGTGACTGGTAGAAAAAACGCTGAAGCGAGCGGGGCTACGATTTCGATTGACCGCTTTGAGACGATTTTGCAAACGTATGCGTTATACGAGCCAACGCCGACACCCACAAGCGTGCCAACAAATACGTCAACGCCAATTCCTAATCAATCCACACCGACGCCAAGCGCAACACTCAATCCAAATTACACGCGACACATTTATTTACCGCTGACTCGGCGCTAAAAAGCCGCGGAGCTTAGCCGCAGGCTATACTGCAAAATCACGTGAAATCTCCTGAGTTGATCCGTTGGCGTCAGCGACGCCGCAAACAATCACGCAACAGTCTCGGCAAGCGCGCCATACAAGTTGCTCTTGTATTGGTGGCAATCGCCCTCGCATTTAGCGTCGGGTTGCCCGCTACAGCAGCAGCCGCGGCTGCGGGTGTGTACTCCTACCTCACCAGCAATCTGCCCAATCCGGACGCTATCAAGACTGTCCAAGACACATTCCAAACAACCACGCTCTATGATCGCAACGGCAAATTGCTCTATGAGGTGATAGATGAGACCGCCGGCGACAGTCAATGGGTGCCGCTTAATCAAATCTCGCCCTATTTGCGTTGTGCCGTCGTCTCCAGCGAAGACCGCCGCTTTTACGATAGCAGTGGCATTGACCTACGCGGCTTAGCACGCGCCGTTGTAAATAACATCACAGGCGGTCAGACACAAGGCGCATCCGGCATCGTGCAACAGCTGGTCAAAAATGTGATCACACCGCCCGAAGAACGCAGCGGCATCAAACGCACGACCACAGTCAAGATACGTGAGGCGTTGCTCGCCACTGAGATCGCGCGACGCTACAGCCGCGACCAATTGCTCGAGTGGTATCTCAACACAAATTTTTATGGGAATTTGGCGTATGGCATACAAGCCGCATCGCGCGTTTACTTTAATAAGGACTCGGCTGACCTCACGCTCGCCGAAGCCGCCATGCTCACGCACATCCCGCAGTTTCCGGCGCAAAATCCGATTGACAGCCCTAATGAAGCCAAAGTGCGTCAAGGCATCATCCTCGATGCAATGATTGAAGGCACCGACGCCAAAGTGCGCGACTGCGCCGTGACCGAAAAACAAGCCGAAGACGCCAAGCAAGAATCGCTGCGCCTCGCGCAACGCCAAACACGCTTCAATATTCAAGCGCCGCACTTTAGCGTGTATGCGCGTGATCGTGCCGTCGAGATCCTCGCGGATCATCTCGGCGTCGGCACTGAGGCAGCCACCGAGCTGGTCAATCGTGGCGGGTTGCGCATCACCACCTCGCTCGATCTCGACACCAACAATCAGCTTCAAAAATTTGCCCAAGAGCAAGTGCTCAAACTGCAACGCGACAACAAAAAAGCGAACAACTCATCCATCGTCGTCATCAAACCCAGCACGGGCGAGGTCATCGCCATGGTGGGCAGCATTGACTATTACAACGACACGATTGACGGCAAATTTAATGTCGCGCTCGGGCTGCGTCAGCCGGGTTCATCGTTCAAGCCAATTACCTATCTTGAGCTACTGCGTCAGGGCGCATCGCCTGCCACACTATTTTGGGACACGCGCACGACATTTCCTACGGGCGGCGCGACACCTTATACGCCTGAGAATTACGACCGCAAATATCACGGCCCCGTGCGTATGCGACAGGTGCTCTCGCGCAGCTATAACATCCCTGCAGTAGACGCGCTCAATCGCGCAGGCATCGGCAATGTCATTCGCCTCGCGCACAAGCTCGGCATCACCAACCTTGACAAAGGGCTCGACTTTTATGGCTTAGCGCTCACACTTGGTGGCGGCGAGGTCAAGCTACTCGACATGACCTATCTCTACAGTGTCATTGCCAATGGCGGCACGATGAATGGCGCCCCGCGTCCAGCAGCGCTACGCAAAGGCGGCTATCGCGATCTTGACCCTGCCGCCATCTTGCGCATCGAAGATAGCAAAGGCAATGTGTTGTATAGCTTTGAATCAGCCACCAATCCAAAGCTGCTGGGACCCAAGAGCGAGCAACTCACTTATCAAATCACCAGCATGTTGTCAGACCCGCAATCGCGCGCAGCCGCATTTGGCTACCCAAGCACGCTCGATCTAGCAGGCGAGCGCCCTGCTGCCGTCAAAACAGGAACCACCAACGACAACAAAGACAACTGGACAATCGGATTCACCCCAGACTATGTCGTCGGCGTATGGGTCGGCAACACAAACAATGAGTCAATGGATCAAAGCGTCACGGGTGTCACTGGCGCGGCGCCCATCTGGAAGCAAGTCATGGAGTATCTGCACTCTGGCAAGCCAAATAAGTCATTTACAAAGCCAGATGGACTAATCACACGCGCCGTTTGCTCGATTGACGGTTTGTTGCCGAATGGCGCTTGCCCCTCTGTGAATGAATCCTTTATCGAGGGGACTGTCCCGACGCAAGTGGACACCATGGTTCAGCGATTTCCGATTAACAAAGACACCGGCAAGATCGCGCTGCCCGGCACGCCGCCCGACAAAGTCGAAGAAAAAATCCTCTACATCTTTCCGCCTCAAGCGCAAGATTGGCTCGATGGCATGACCGAAGACGAGAAGAAACTGTATCCGCTTGCGCCAACGGAATTGGACACACAATTTGGCGGCGTGGCAGCCTCAGGCGATGTAGCCATTGCGTATCCACCAAACGGCGCGTACATTCGCGGCACCAAAGATGACGGCTCGCCCGCTGAGATCGAGATTCGTGGCAACGCCAAAGGTGGCAATTGGGTTTCATACAAAATTGCATTTGCGGCGGGCTTTGATCCCGCGCCGGACAAATGGCAACAGATTGGACCCGATCATCCTGAGCAGGTAGACAACAACGTCCTCGAGCGATTCAACCTCGCCAGCATCCCGCCCGGACTGTACTCGCTGCGGCTCACGCGCGTCGAGCAAGACAACCGTGTCACCGAGTATGTGACGCGCTTTACGATTGACATTACGCCGCCCAAAGCCAAGATCGCGCAACCCTTTGCGGGTCAGCTATTTACCGCGCCGGGCGATGAGTGGATTGACATCAACGCCGACGTCACCGATGACAATCGCATCAGCAAAGTTGAGTTTTTCGTGAATAACGACGAAAAGCCATTTGCCACAAAAACCAGCGCGCCCTATAGCATCAAGTGGACGATTCCGCCCGGATTCACGGGACAGGCCAGCATCCGCGTGGTCGCCTACGATGGCGCCGGCAACAAAGCCGAGAGCCCGCGCGTCGGCGTGGCTGTGACGTACAAAAAATAAGGGCGGCTATTTAGCCGCCCTCCCAAAAATAAACCTTATCGCTGCAACTTGCGATGTACCACGCGGTGTGGCTGATCGGCATCTTTGCCAAGTCTCTTGCGACGGTCTTCTTCATATTCGCTGACCGTGCCGACAAACCAGCGCACATTGCCATCCTCCTCAAACGCCAGCGTGTGCGTGCAGACACGATCGAGAAACCAACGGTCGTGGCTGATGATCATGGCGCTGCCCGCGAAATTCTCAATGGCTTCCTCGAGCGCACGCATCGTATTGACATCAAGGTCGTTGGTCGGCTCGTCGAGCAATAGCACGTTCGCGCCCTCTTTTAGCATCTTTGCCAAAAACACGCGTTTGCGCTGTCCGCCCGAAAGCGTGCCTGTTTTTTGTTGCTGATCTGTGCCAAGAAAGTTGAAGCTGGCGACATACGCGCGGCTATTGACCTTGCGTGTGCCAAGCGTCAGCCAATCTTGTCCGTCACTGATTTCTTCCCATGCGCTCTTGTTGGGGTCTAGCTCACGCATCTGTCCGACATAACCCAGCTTGACCGTATCGCCCACTTTGATCGTGCCTTTGTCGGGTGTCTCTTGCCCCGTAATCATGCGAAACAACGTTGTTTTACCTGCGCCGTTTGGACCAATGATGCCGACGATGGCGCCGGGTGGCACGCTGAAGCTCACATTCTCATACAACAACTCATCGCCATAACCCTTGCTGATGTTGTTAGCTTCGATGACGACATCGCCGAGCCGCGGTCCGGGCGGAATGTAAATCTCCAGTTCTTCGCGGCGCTTCTCAGTTTCTTGGCTGAGCAAATTCTCGTAGGCTTTGACGCGCGCTTGGCTCTTGGCTTGGCGCGCGCGCGGGCTGGCGCGAATCCACTCAAGCTCACGCTCCAAAGTCTTTTGGCGCTTGTCGTCGGCTTTTTCTTCATCCGCGAGACGCTTTGATTTTTGCTCCAGCCAGCCTGAGTAGTTGCCCTTCCATGGGATGCCATAGCCGCGATCCAGTTCGAGAATCCATTCAGCCGCGTTGTCAAGAAAATAGCGGTCGTGCGTCACGGCGATGACCGTGCCTTTGTAGTCGCGCAAATGGCGCTCCAGCCATGCGACCGACTCAGCGTCGAGATGGTTGGTCGGCTCATCGAGCAACAAGATGTCTGGCTCAGTCAGCAACAATCGGCACAATGCGATACGACGGCGCTCACCACCCGACAGCACTTTGACCGACGCATCTGCCGGCGGACAGCGCAGCGCGTCCATCGCAAACTCGAGGCGGCTATCAAGCGTCCAGATGTCGTGCTTGTCCATCTCCTCTTGTAGCTTGGCTTGTTCTTCGAGCAACTTGTCATAGTTGGCATCTGGCTCGGCAAATTTGGCGCTGACCTCGTCGTATTTTTTTTGAATGGCGATCAGCGGCTGCACGGCTTCTTCGACAACCTGACGCACCGACTTATTTTCATCAAGCTGCGGCTCTTGCATCAGCATGCCACGTGTGTAGCCTTTGCTGAGTATCGTCTCGCCGATGTAGTTGTCATCTAAGCCCGCCATGATCTTGAGCAGCGAGCTTTTGCCTGCGCCGTTGAGACCCAGCACGCCGATCTTTGCGCCATAGTAAAACCCGAGCGAGATATCGCGCAAAATCTGCTTATTGGGCGGCACCACTTTGCCGACCCGCATCATCGAGTAAATAATTTGATTGGTTTCAGACATGAAATTTTGATAGTGACGATTGAGCCATTGACCATGTGCAAATAGTCAATGGCTCAATGTGTAAATGGTGAATTACGCAACAACCGCAAAGATCATCGGCTTGCGCTTTGTTTCGAGGCTAATAGCGCGCGCCAGCGTTTCGGTCGCAATTTGTTTGATGCGTTCTTCGCTCGTGTTTGCGTCAATCGTCTTGAGAGCGCCTGCCACTGCGTCCGAGAGCGATTCCAACATATCTGCAGACGACTGAATATGCACAAACCCGCGCGTGACAATCTGTGGATCATCGAGCAGCGTGCCATCAGTCGCGCGCCGAATCGCCACGACAACAAAGCCATCGCGCGAGAGTGCCTCGCGGTCACGGATGACGCCCGGACCCACGTCGCCGATCTTGCTGCCATCCACAAAGACATAGCCGCCCGGAATGCGCTCAAGCTGTTTGGCTTCGCCGTCACGAAACTCAATCGGCGCGCCATTCTCAACCACAAAGATGTTGCCGCTGGGCACGCCAACATCGCGCGCCAACCGCGCGTGCGCTTGCAACATGCGCAGCTCACCGTGTATGGGAATGAAGTACTTTGGGCGCACCAAATTCAGCAACATCTTTTGCTCTTCTTGGCAGGCATGTCCTGACACGTGCACACGCGCGCGCGGCGGATAAATCACATTTGCCCCTTTTTGAAAGAGGCGATTGACGATGCGATGGATGCTTTCTTCGTTGCCCGGGATCGGGTGCGCCGACAACACAATCGTGTCACCCGCCACCACATTGATGAGCGGATGTTTGCCGACCGCCATGCGTCCCAACACCGCGCTGGGTTCGCCCTGCGAGCCTGTCGCCAGGATTGCAATCTGATCTTGCGGCATCTTCATGGCTTCTTCGAGACGCACGATCATGCCCTCAGGGAAACTCAGATAGCCGAGCTTTTGTGCCATCTTGACGTTTTCATTCATGCTCGTGCCAGCAAATGCGAGCTTGCGTCCATACAGCTCGCACACATTGGCGACCTGCTGTATGCGTGAGATCAACGACGCAAATGTCGCGATGATGACTCGCCCATGTGCGTCACGAAAAACTAGCTCGAGCGCAGGCTCGATCTCGCGCTCGCTGGCAGTAAAGCCGGGTGATTCGGCGTTTGTGCTGTCACTCATCAACGCCAACACACCGCGCTTCGAAAATTCAGCCAGCTTGCCAAAGTCGCTCGGTTTGCCATCCACCGGCGTCTGATCGAGCTTAAAGTCGCCGCTATGCACGATCAAGCCCGCGGGTGTTGTTATGCCGAGTCCGACGTTGTCGGGGATGCTGTGACACATGCGAAAGAACTCGACCTTAAACGGGCCAATATTCACCATGCCATCCGTCGGCACGCTGGTGACCGTCGTTTTGTCCATCAGCTTGGCTTCGCGCAGTTTGACTTCGAGCAAGCCTTTGGTCAGCGGCGTCGCATAGATCGGCACGTTGGGCAGATCACGCACGACATACTCGACCGAACCAGTGTGATCTTCGTGTCCGTGAGTTACCACGATGCCGCGCACTTTGTCGGCGCGCTCGCGCACATATTGAAAATCAGGAATGACATAGTCAATCCCATGCATATCGCTTTCGGGAAACATGATGCCGGTGTCAACGATGAGGATGTTTTCGCCATACTCAAACGCCATCATGTTTTTGCCGACTTCGCCCAGCCCGCCGAGCGGGATCCATTTTAGAGGTTGTGCCATATAGTTTTTGTTGTTTGCGTTTTAGTTTTTTGTTGCGAGGAATTGATCTACGAGCCTCGCTGCTCGTTTGTTTCCAATTAAAAACGTCAAACGCATCGGCAACCTACCGACTCTGCGCGCGCACGCGCGCATGGCGTTTGACGCTGAACAAGAACAAATATCGTGCGCAAATTATACGGCGTGTGCAAACAAGGGTGAATCCGTCATTCTGAGGCTCAAAGAGCCGAAGAATCCATAGTGCGACAATATGCGCGTCAGAGATTCTTCACTCCACTTCGCTTCGCTCAGAATGACAATCTGCATATCGTATCGCTATACGCTAATATTGCCCAATGACATGGTTGCGCTGGATCAGCGCCTGCATCATCGCACTCTCATTTCAATTGCCCTCGCGTGCGTTGACGCCAAATTCACCCACACAAGATACAACGCGCACGGCGGCGCTCACAGATGACCTGCAACACGCCATTCACAGCACCGACGCGCAAACGCAACTGCCCATCATCATTACACTGCGTGACCAAGCCGACCTCAACGCGCCTCTGCCGCTGATCGGCAAGCGCGCCAACCTGATCGTCGGCAATTTGCAATCCGTCGCCGACGAATCACAATCTGCCCTACGCGCATTTTTGTCGCGCGCCGACATCGCCGCCGAGATCAGCGGCATCAGATCGTTTTGGATTTTTAATGGCGTGGCTCTACGCGCGACGCCGTCAGTGATTGCGCGGCTGGCTGCGCGCGGCGACATCGAGCAAATTGATCTCGATCACACGCGCCACTATGCGCAACCCATCACAACGCCGACTCCGTTTCGCGCCGATCCGCTTGCGGCTGAGGTCGTGAGCGCGCGCGAGGCTGGCTCGGTCGAATGGGGCGTCCAGCGTATCGGCGCAGATCGCGTCTGGAGCGCATTTGGCATTGATGGCAAAAACGTCACCATTGGCATCGTTGACAGCGGCGCAGATTGGCAGCACCCCGCACTGCGCGCCAACTATCGCGGCTATGACGCACGCGGCTTTGGCGCGCACGATCATTTACACAGTTGGTTTGATGCCACGCCCGATGGCACGTTGTATCCGGTAGATTACAACCAACACGGCACACACGCCACCGGCATCGCCGTTGGTGCGAGTGGCGTCGGCGTCGCGCCTGGCGCAAAATGGATCGCCGCGCGCGGCTTTGATCGCTTTGACACCGCGCTCGATAGCTGGCTCATCGCTGCGCTGCAATGGATGCTTGCACCCGGCGGCGACCCAAGCTACGCGCCGCAGATTGTCAGCAACTCATGGGGCGACGATGACGGCACACTGCGCGTATTCGAAAAGAGCGTGGCGGCTTTGCGTGCGGCAGGCATCTTTGTCGTATTTTCGGCGGGCAACGCTGGACCCAAAGAACAAACAGTTGGCTCGCCCGCAAGTCTGCCAAATGTGATCGCCATCGGCGCGACCGATCAAGACGATGAAGTCACATTTTTTTCGAGCCGCGGACCATCGCCGTTTGGCGATCTCAAGCCAACACTCAGCGCGCCCGGCTTGCGCATCATCTCGACGATCCCGGGCGGTGGCTACGCCGCCCTGAGCGGCACCTCGATGGCAGCGCCGCACGTCGCGGGCGCTGCCGCGTTGATGCTGAGCGCCAATCCGTCACTCAGCGTAGATGCCATTCTCAAAACGATGACACGCACAGCGCAGGTCTCGACCACCGTGCCAAATAACGCCATCGGTTGGGGGCGACTGGATGCGTATCGCGCGGCGCTATCGGTTATCGGTGACATCGGCGCGATCAGCGGCGTCGTCGCGCACAATGGACAACCTGTGTCGGGTGTGCGTGTGATCGCAACCAGCGACACGCGCGAGGCGTATGCGCTCTCTGATGTGAATGGCGCGTTTACGATTGCGGTGACGCCGGGCGTCTATGCGCTGCACACAAGCGCGTTTGGCTACGCCGATAGTTACTCTGTGGCGCGTTTGATTCAACAAAACAAAACCACAACCATCAATCTAAATATCACTCCGCTTGGCAGCGGCGTCGTGCGTGGTATTGTGACAGACGCGACAAGCGGCGCTCAGCTTAACGCCGCTGTGCGCGCGATTGGCACGCCACGCACCAGCGCCTCAAACGCAAATTGTTTTCCGTGTCGCTACTATCTCGATCTACCATCAAATGAGTATGTAATCGAGGCACGCCTGACCGGCTATCGCGTGCAGACGCGCACAGTGACCGTTGCCGACGGCACAACATCAGATGTTAACTTTGCACTGCAACCCATGCAGCGTGTGTTGCTGGTGGACTCGGGCGCGTGGTACTACGGCAGTGTCACGCAGTACTATCGAGATGCGCTCGACCAAAACGCAGTCTCCTATGACGAGCTGCGCATCAAGCAACTCCCACGCGACGCCGTGACGACCACGCAACTGCTGCCATATGACACGATCATTTGGTCGTCGCCCAAAGATTCGCCTGCTTCAACAGGTGCGAGCAATGCCATCTCTGAGACGCTCGCCGCTGGGCGTAATCTGATCCTCAGCGGGCAGGATGTCGCCTACTTAGATGGAGGTGGTCCTTTTGGCTTCATTCCATATTTCAAAAAGATCAATGCCTTTTTTGGAATTGATAACGCGCCCACGCGCGCGGTGCGCGGAGGAGCAAATGGCGCGTTTGCTGGCGTCACACTCAACCTCAACGGCGGCGACGGCGCAAACAACCAAGTGGCGCCCGACATCGTCAGCATCGGCAACAAAGAAATTGGCAGCGTCATTGCCAACTACGACGGCGGCAATTTGCCCGCGAGTATCTACACCGCGCCGTGCGTAAACTATCGTGCGCTGTATCTGGCGTTTGGCTTTGAGGCGATTGATACACGTGCCGCGCGCGCCAATGCGATGCAGCGCATGCTCAATCAGATGCAAACGCCGCGACCAACGGCGGGCTTGGTCGTCACGCCACTTACCGATCCAGCCACCGGTGACGCTATCGCACGTGCTGGCGACGTGATTACACATGCGTTTCGCATTCGCCACACGGGCGACGGCGGCGTGACCGAGACCTTTAAGATTGCATTGAATGGCAACGCATGGCAAACACAAATCGTCAGCGACACTTCGCAAATCACACTCGCGCCATGTGAGAGTCGCGTCATCACGCTGACGACCACGATCCCAACCAACACGCCGCGCAGTGCGCGCGATGTCGTCAATGTGACGATCACGCCCGATCATTGGCAAGGCGTGAATAGCACAATCAGTTTTGGCAGCAAGACGCCTGCGGGCATCTTGTTGGTGGACGATGAGCGATTTTCACACAGCGAGCAGGCGTATCTCAATGCACTCGCACCACATGGCGCAGTGGATCGCTGGGACACACGCGCCGATCAAAATAGCACGCAGTACGCCGAGCCAACGCTGGACGCGCTGAGCATGTATCCGCTCGTGGTTTGGTTCAATGGCTACGATTGGTTCAAGCCGCTCACGCCAAATGAAAAGACGGTCATGCGTGACTATGTGTTGCGCGGCGGCGGGCTGTGGTTTTCGTCGCAGGCGGCGCTGCAATACAGCGAAGGCGATGATATTGACCGCAACATTTTTGGCGTGGCGGCAATCAATTTTGACGACATCACATCCGACACTGTGCGCGCGCCAAATGCGTCGGTGCCAACGCACATCGGCAGCCACAACGTCAGTGGTTCGCTGTTGCCATTCCCCTATAACTGGAATCTGAGCAGCGCCGTGCTGCCGATGCCAAATACGCAGGTGATCTTGCGCGGCGACAGCGGGCAGCCATTTGGTTTGGCGGCTGAGGTGAATGGCGCTCGCAGCGTGCTGTTGCCATTTGCGTATGAGGCGCTGACGACAACGGCGCGTGCTGACTTGATGGATGCGTCACTGGCGTGGCTGACACCGCTTGCTCGGCAAGCCTCATTCACCGCAAACAACGCCAGCAGCAAAGTCGAGTATCTCTTTGATCTGGTGGCAGATGACGCGCTACAGCGTCTGCTTGGTGAATCGAGTACGCGCGTGATGATCTCGATCACTCTACCAAATGGCTTGACGCTGATTGACGCGACCGCGCCATCAGAGGCGCTCGGTGGCGGATGGACTGGCACGCTGCATGTTGGTGATGCGCTGCATTGGCGCGTGACTGGCGTAGCTGCCAAAACAACGGCAATCACTGCAATCGCGCATATTCGATTACCCGACTACGGCATCCAAATTGACAAGCCTGTTGTCGCGCGCACAAGTGCATCACCGCTCGCGGTTTCGATTGCGTCGTCGCCCGATTCACCTGCATGGAGCAGCCGCGCGAGTATGACGGTCAATGTGACCAACACAAGCAACGCAGACATGACGCGCATCACGTTGATGGATGCTGTGCCATTTGTTACGCGACTGCTGACTGACACGGTGCGGCTCGATGGCGGCGGATTGATTGACGTAGATGGCAATCGTATTCGTTGGAGTGGCGATCTACGCGCGGGCGCGGCGATCACAATGACATATGTCATCACCACGCCAAAGTTTGGCGTGGGCGTGCCGCTGGCGATCTATCACGCGGCGATTGTGACTGACGCGGACGACAACCAAACGCAAGCTGATCTATGGATGACGCCAACGATGCGGCGCGTGCAGTTGCCGTTGATAGCCGTTAGCCAGTAGCTAGAGGTCATTTCGAGCGGCGCATGGAATGCGCAAGCGAGAAATCCCTTTAAACTAACGGCGTAGGGATTCCTCACTTGCGCACAAAGTGCGCCATTCGGAATGACATCAAAGACACCTGTTTGATAAAAAAAGGGCGGCTCACGAGCCGCCCCTACAAACAACTATCAGCTATCAGCCACCCGCTAACGACTAATTTGACTTGATGGCGTGACCGCCAAAGCCTTTGCGCATCATCGCCAGAACTTTGGCGGCAAATGACTCATCTTGGCGCGACACAAAGCGCTGGAAGAGCGACATGGTGATGACCGGCGCAGGCACATCCTCATCAATCGCGGCTTGCACCGTCCAGCGCCCTTCGCCGCTGTCCTCGACGTAGCCTTTGACGCTGGCGAGCTTGGGGTCTTGGTGCAGTGCGTCGGCGAGCAAATCGAGCAACCACGAGCGCACGACCGAGCCTTCGCGCCAGACTTCGGCGACTTGATCGAGCTGGATGCCAAACTCACTCTTTTGCATGATCTCAAAGCCCTCAGCGTAGGCTTGCATCATGCCGTATTCGACGCCGTTGTGCACCATCTTGACAAAGTGACCCGCGCCCGCTGCACCGCAGTGCAAATAATATTTGTCTTGTGGCGCGAGCGTCTTGAAGGCGGGCTCAAGCTGCTTAAAGGTCTCGGCTTCGCCGCCGATCATCAGACAGTAGCCATTTTGCAAGCCCCACACGCCGCCGCTGGTGCCTTGATCCATAAACTTGACGCCCTTCGCAGCGCACTCGACAGCGTGACGTTTGGTGTCGCGCCAATTGCTGTTGCCGCTGTCTACGATGACATCGCCGGGTGAGAGCAACGTTAGCAGCTTTGTGATGGCGGCGTCTGTCGCAGCGCCAGCTGGAATCATGACCCAAATCGCGCGCGGTCGCTTGAGCGCAGCCACCAACTCCTCTAATGAATACACACCGGTCAGCCCTTCGGATTTGAGCTCGTCCACGGGTCCCGCCGAGCGATTGCTGACAATGATGTCGTGTCCGGCTTTCTTCCAGCGGCGCGCCATATTTGCGCCCATGCGACCAAGACCATATAAACCAATTTGCATGTTGTTCCTCTTTGTTTTTTTTTTATCGAATGGCTCACGCGCAACAAACGCGCAAGTTACTTTGATTGATGATTAGATTCGCCCGATCATAACGCGTAAATATGCTTCGATTGCAATTCTCCAAACGCATGATAATGGGCGCGCACGCTATGATCTACGCACAAAATCAATCCACAAGCATCTTGAGCGACGAGGCTGTGCGCCAGACACTGACGCAGGGCTTGCAGAATCGGTTTGCCAGCGCGCGCGTGTTGGTGCTGATCCCAGATCATACGCGCTCATTGCCGCTGCCGATGTTGTTTCGGCAGATCGTCGAGATTTTGCATGACGCGCGTCAGCTCGACTTTATGGTTGCGCTCGGCACACATCCGGCATTGTCAGACGAGAGCATGTTGCAATTGGTCGGCATCAGCGCCGACGAGCGCGCCACACGCTACAAGCATATCGGGCTGCTCAACCACGCGTGGGAGGACGCTGACGCGCTAACTCAAATTGGCGTGATCGAGCAAGCGCAAATCAAACAGCTGGCTGGCGCGAGTTGGCATCATTCGTTGCCAACTGAGGTTCCCATTCGCATCAACAAAGCCGCGCTGAGCTACGATCACATCCTCATCGTCGGACCTACTTTTCCGCATGAGGTCGTCGGATTTTCGGGCGGCGCAAAGTATTTGTTTCCGGGTATCTCAGGTCCTGAGATGATCAACGCTACGCATTGGCTCGGCGCACTGGCGGGTGTGGTTGGCATCATCGGCATCAAAGACACGCCCGTGCGCGCAATGATCCACGCCGCCGCGCAACATCTGCGCACGCCGGTCACGCTGATTGCGCTTACAGTGCAAGGTCACGATTTGTCGGCGATGTTTATCGGCGATATGTTTGAGGCGTGGAGCCGCGCCGCCGACAGCTCGGCGCAGGCGCATATTCATTGGGTGAATCGCCCCTATCAGCGCGTGCTGTCGTGCGCGCCCGCGATGTACGACGAGCTATGGACCGCCGCCAAAGCCACCTACAAATCTGAGCCTGCCGTCGCGCTCGGCGGCGAGGTCATCATCTACGCGCCGCATCTCGATACGATCAGCCACGTGCACGGCAAATACATCTATGAGATCGGCTATCACACATTGCCGTATTTTTTGAATGACTGGGAACGCTATAAACATATTCCGTTGGGCGTGCTGGCGCACAGCACCCATGTG
>CAZVQE010000024.1:9549-14497 GCA_964628875.1 uncultured Anaerolineae bacterium | reverse complement strand
GTGACAGACGCAAATCGTGAGTTAAGAAGTGCATCAGATAACGATGCCCGTCATAACGCACGGTTTTGTAGTTGAGGCTGCGTACTTTACCGCGCAAGGTCTCGCACAATGTGCCAAGTCCGCCGGATGTGTTAAAGGCTTCGTAGGTGATGCCGTCGAGTGAGAATTGCTCTAGCCCTTCGAGTGGCATGACTTCGGTGAGTTCACCTTCGTGTATAGCTTCACATGGATTGCAATATTCGTTGATGAGTCCATCAGTTGACCATGTCAGGTTGTACATGAGCATATTTGACGGGTACTGCGGCAACGCGCCGACACGCATTTTGATCTCGTCCAATTTGTCAAATGACTGCGCAAGATGCGCTGCCAAGATACCGATAAAGCCGGGCGCGAGTCCACACTGTGGCATAAACACTTGATTCTTCTTGGCTTTGTTGGCGAGTGTGCGAATGGCATTTGTAGTTTCGCGATCTTCGGTGAGATCAAAATAACTTGCGCCCGCACGTAACGCCGCTTCGGCGATCATTGGATTGATGTGATACGGACCAGCGGAGACAACTTGATCAAAGCCACGAAATTTTTGGGCGAGGTCGCGCGCGCTGGTGGCGTCAAGCGTGAGCGTGCTGATGGGCAATTTGTCACTGATACGTTTGAGCGATGCCTCAAACTTGTCAGCAACGACGACATCATAGTCGCCACAATGATGTAGCAAGTGAGCGATAGCGGCGCCGATCTTGCCAGCGCCAAAAATAAGAGTGCGGGTGCGGCGTGTATGCGCGCCGCGGTGCAATTTTTGAGCAGACATGGATAAATTGTACGTGCGAGAGCGGTTTAGCAACCTTATTGCTACAGACGGCATATTCAGTCTATAATCTACGAAGGTCTGAGCCAAATCTGGCTCAAATTCCAAAATTTTTTAAGGAGAAGAAAATAAAATGAACAAGAATCGCTTGTTCGCCGCGAGCTCTATGATGGCAGCCGCCTCCATGGTTCTCGCCGCATGTGCTGCGCCGACTCCGCAAGTTGTTGAGAAGGTTGTAGTGCAAACAGCCGCTCCCGTTGAGAAGGTTGTGCAGCAAACCGTTGTTGTGCAGGCCACAGCCGCGCCAAAGCCTGCGGGCGCAAAAGTGTTGCGCGTAAACACTGGCGCATTTCCGGACAACCTCGACCCACAAAAGTCCAGCTTCGTGAACGAAATCGGACACCTCAAGCTCATTTACGAGGGACTGATGAAGTTTAACGAGAAGCTCGAGACTGTGCCCGGCGCCGCCGAGAAAGTTGAGAGCAATAAGGATTTGACCGAGTGGACATTCACATTGCGCAAGGGATTGAAGTACAGCGATGGATCGCCACTCAATGCTAAGCGCTATGAGTACAGCATCATCCGCAACATCAACCCAAAGACTGCGGGTGAATATGGCACCGTGACCAATGAAGTTTCTGGCGCCGCTGATTGGCAAGACAACTATGCCACAGCCAACGACAGCAAAGCCAGCGAAGCAGACAAAACCAAAGCCGCTGAAGCCGCCAAGAAAGGCGAAGCCACTGTGCGCGCGAGCGTGCAAGCGCTAGGCGCCGATGGCAAGCCATGCGCTGACTACAAGCAAGTGGAATGCTTGACACTCAAGATGAAGCTAGGACAACCTGCGCCATATTGGCCCACGATCATGGCGTTGTGGGTGACCTTCCCGGCAAAGGAAGAGAACATTGAGAACGGCAAGTACACCGACTGGTTTAACTATGCCAAGTACCAAGTTGGCAACGGCCCATTTGTGCTTTCTAGCCTTGAGCCATTTGTCAAAGGCAAGTTTAGCCCGAACACAAACTACTATGGCGACAAGCCGTCATACAACATTGAGTACAGCTATATCACTGATAGCGCTGTTTCATTCCAAGCCTATAAGAATAATGAGTTTGATGTCGTCGGTTTGGCAGCTGAAGATTTGGCGACAGTGAATGCGGATGCTAACCTGAAGCCACAAGCGAAGATCTATGCCGGTAGCTGCACGACCGCGTTGCAGTTCCGCCAATTTGCCAAGCCGTTTGACGATCCAAAGGTTCGCCAAGCCTTTAGCATGGCGCTCGACCGCGATGCGTGGGTCAAAGATGTGCTCAAGGGATTGGGCGCGCCGACCTTGACCTGGATTCCGCCCGGATATCCTGGCTACAAGCAAGGCGAAGCGCGCTGGGGCTATAGCAAGGATGGCGCATTGAAGGCGATCAGCGAGAGCACCTATAAGGAAGTCAAGGCGTTGCCACCCATCGTGTTGGCATTCTCTGACAGCCCGCGCAACCGCACGCGCAACGAGTGGTTGGCTGCCAAGTTTAAGGATGTGTTTGGCTCAGACCTCAAGGTTGAGATCAAGCCGATTGAGCCAACTGCATACACTGCATATCAAAAGGACAAGAAGAGCGGTTTGCAAATGTTCTTGGGTGGTTGGTGCGCTGACTATCCGGATCCTCAAAACTGGTTGAGCGTGTATTGGCAGAGCAAGACAACCTTCGCTGACCGCGTCGGTTACAAAGGCGATGCGCTAGACAAAGCCGTTGCGCAAGCCGATGTTGAGCCAGATGCCAAGAAGCGCGCCGATCTGTATCAGCAAGCACAAGATGCGTTGGTTGCCGACGTGCCAGTGGCATTTTTCTGGAATAACGTGAACAGCTACTTGGTGAAGCCATGGGTGACTGGTCTAAAGACCACGCCACAAGATGGTATGTTCCCAGGTGATGTTGTGCCAACAACGATCACAATCGGCGACAAGCCGTAAACAAGCGCACAAAAGCGTCTGTTAGATTTAAGAAAAGCCCGTCTGTCCAGACGGGCTTTTTGTTATTACAATAGGCGGATATGGCAGGCTTAATCTTTCGCAGATTTCTGTGGACTATTCCCGTCTTGTTAGTTATCTCCATTGTCACGTTTGGTTTGATGCACGCTGCGCCCGGCGGCCCTTGGGATCGTGATGCTGGCGATAGTGGCAAAGAAATTCCAGAGAGCGTGCGCAAATTGCTCAACCAACAATTTGGATTGGATAAACCTCTGTGGCGTCAATTTATTAGCTACAACATTGGCGACTTTGATGGTGAGAATGGGTCTTTTCGCTGTGGAGCTATTTGTGGCAATCTCGGACCTTCATATAAGCAACGTGGACGCATGGTGCAGGATATTTTGTTTCGCCCACTCGATGAGGATGCTGGATTTATCGAATCAAAGTTTGGCTACTCTATGCGCTTAGGTTTGTTTGCGCTATTGTTTGCCATTGTCGTTGGCATTCCCGCGGGTGTCGTCTCAGGGCTCAAACACAACTCATGGATTGACGTGGTGATTACATTTTTGACCAATGTCGGCATCTCTGTGCCAAGTTTTGTGGCGGGATTTTTTGCCATCGTTGTACTAGCTGTAGGGCTGGGCGTAATGCCCGTGCGTCAATCTTCGTGGGATGGTCTCACGCCATGGATCGTGCCTGCGCTCGTCTTTGGTTTTGGCACAATGGCGTCATTTGCGCGTCTGACTCGCGCCACCATTTTGGATGTCATGAAGCAAGACTTTGTGCGCACTGCGCGCGCTAAAGGCGCTAATGAGCGCATTGTCATTTGGAAGCACATGCTGCGCAATGCGTTGATCCCCATTGTCACTACACTTGGTCCAGCGCTGGCAGGTCTAGTCACAGGCTCGATCGTGATGGAGCAAGTGTTTGGCATTCCGGGTGTTGGCACAGACTTCATCCGCAGCATCGGTAACCGCGACTATTCAATGATTATGGGCACGACTTTGTTTTACGCGGTACTGATTGTCATTGCAAATTTGAGCGTGGACATTTTGTATGGCGTGGTGGACCCGCGTATTCGTGTGGAATAAATAACTATGGCACAAGCAACTGCAGCCACGCCCAAAGTTGGCGCGGCATCCATTCAACTGCAAAAAAATCCTGAGGGTCTGAGCCAATGGGGCATGGCATGGCGGCGCTTTCGCAAAAACAAAGCCGCGTTATTTGGCTCTATCATCGTGATCGTGTATGTCATGATCGCATTTTTGGCGCCGATTTTGTCGCCGCACAGCCCGCTAGGGCAAAATAGCGGTCAAGACAGCTTGCCGCCTGCGTGGGTCGCGCGCTCCATATCTGGCAAAGCTGGCGATTGGGTCTTTCCACTTGGCACCGATAGTCTGGGGCGCGATTTATTGAGCCGCATCATCTACGGCACACGCACATCCATCACCGTAGGTTTGTTGCCGACCATTTTTGTGTTGGCAATCGGCACAATGATCGGTTTCACCGCCGGTTTGCGGGGCGGCTCTATAGACAATGCGCTCATGCGCGTGACCGACATTTTTTACGCATTACCGGTTGAGTTGATGCTGATATTGATCTTTATCACTTTGGGCGACACAGCGCTTGGCAAAACATGGAACGGCGTCTTGCTCTATATCATCGGCATCGCTGTCGTGTCGTGGAGTGGTTTGTCGCGTCTGATGCGCGGCTCGGCGCTCACGATCAAGAGCCGCGATTTTGTAGATGCGTCGCGCAGCATGGGCGCGAGCAATTGGCACATCATCTTTCGCCACATCTTTCCAAATAGCCTTGGGCTGATCGCAGTATGGGCGGCGTTTGCTGTGCCCCGCCAGATCATCGCAGAGGCGATTCTCGGATTTATTGGAATTGGTCTTAAGCCCGCGCTCGAACTCAAGGACTTCTTCGTCGCCAGTTGGGGGCGTCTATTTTTGGATGCCTACGCCAATGTCAATGGCAATCCGAGCTTCTTGTTGATTATGGCAATCGTCGTTTCGATTTTGGTGATTTGCTTTACCTTTATGGGCGATGGCTTGCGCGATGCGCTTGATCCAAAATCGCGCCAATGATCATTTAGTTATTTGTCCGTTGCTTGCTTATGAGACGCGCCATACAATAGGCGCGTCTTTTTTTGCGACAATCAATATGGATATTATTCTCAT
>CAZVQE010000024.1:0-9539 GCA_964628875.1 uncultured Anaerolineae bacterium | reverse complement strand
CCGTCCTATGGATTTGTCATTGCTGATCAAGGCCATCATCATGGGCATCGTCGAAGGGCTGACCGAATTTTTGCCGATCTCCTCGACTGGGCATCTCATCGTCGCTGGCACGTTGCTGGGGTTTCCGCAGCGCATCGCCGACACCTTCGAAATTTTTATTCAGCTTGGCGCAATCTTGGCAGTCATTGTGTTTTTTGCGCGTGACTTGCTGAGTCTATTGCGCAGCGCAACGCACGATGAGTCGTCGCGTCGCCTACTCATCGCAATTGTCATTGCATTTGTGCCCGCCGCCGCTATCGGATTTCTATTTAACAAACTCATCAAATCGTATTTGTTTAATCCATTCTCCGTTGGCGCAGCCATGATCATTGGCGGTATCTTGATCCTCGTCATCGAGCGTTGGTGCGCTGGCGTCGCAGATCCCAAAAAGATTTCCCAACTCGAGCGAATCTCATTCAAACAAGCGCTTACCATCGGCATCGCCCAAATCCTCTCGCTCATCCCGGGTATGTCGCGCTCGGCGACGACCATCATGGGCGGCATGCTCGCAGGTCTTGATCGCCTCACTGCGCTGCGATTTTCGTTTTATCTCTCGATTCCGACATTGGTGATCGCATCGTTGTATTCGCTCTACAAAGACGCGCGCGAGGGGCTGGTGAGCGCTGCCGACATGCCTGTTTTTGGAATCGGTCTCATCGTGTCATTCATCGTAGCGATGATTGTGATTCGATTCTTTTTGAGCTATGTTGCGCGAAAGAACCTCGCGCCATTTGCGTGGTATCGCATTGCAGTTGGCGCACTGCTGATGGCGTTTACATTCCCTCGATAAAAAGATCAAAGCCTGCCAAAAGAACATATTTTGGCGGATTCTCATAAAGGTATAATCTAGCCTTTCAGAGCCTAGATCAATTTATTTTGATTCAGTTTTTATTTTTAGGAGTTCAATTGCACTATGGCAGATGAAACGCCCAAGCCGTCTATGACGGGACCCAAGTTTGTTTCGCCGCCGCCTCCGGGCGCAGCGAAGCCCGCACCTAAGCCTGCAGCTCCCGCTGAGCCACCTGTTGCGCCTGCCGCAGCATCTGTGACCTCCGCGGCTGCGGCTCCATCTGGTCCGCCGATGAAAGCGCCACCCCCACCCGGCGGTGCGCCAGTAAAAGCGCCGCCCCCGCCGGGCGCCGCACCAAAGCCCGCCGCAGCGCCTGCGCCAGCCGTGCCCGTTGCTGCTGCGCCGCGACCTGCAATGGCTGCCGCCGCACCAGCAGTTGCTGTTGCCAAGCCAGCCGCTGCGCCTGCGGCAAAGAAAGAAGAGCCCGCTGTTGTTGCTCCGCCGCAAGGCGTGACCCGTCGCGAATTTTTGAACTATGTTTGGGCGGCGTCCATGACGCTGATTTTGGCGCAATCTGCCGCGCTCACATATTTCTTCGCGTTCCCACGCTTTCGCGCTGGTGAGTTTGGCGGCAAGATTCGACAAGCAATCACCGATTTTCCAGAGCAGGGCAAAGACCCCATCGCAAACAACGTCGGCAAATTTTGGATGGTCAATACCGACAAAGGACTCATGGCGCACTACAAGATTTGCACTCACTTGGGATGCATCTTTAAGTGGGACGACGCAGCCAAGATTTTCTCTTGTCCGTGCCATGGCTCACAGTTTAATTACAATGGCATTTGGCGCGCAGGTCCCGCTCCTCGCGGACTCGATGCGTTTGTGATTGAGGTTCTCGATGCGACCGGCAAAGTGCTGTACAAAACAAAGACGGACACACCCGAAGCCGTAGACATCAAACAATACCCGACTGCCGCCTTTATAGATGTGGACACAGGTGTAAAAATCACAGGAGTCTCTCACTAAGAGCCAACGGAGAAAAATATGGCAATCATTGGTAAAAGACTAGTAGATCAACTCAAGCAAACGGGGCTCAAGGCGACAATCGCGCAGCGCACTGACGATGCGTTTACACGCCTGACCACCGGACTTACGTGGAATGACGTACGCGGCATATTGCGCGGCGATCCGCCGACCAAGCCAAACCCGCGCGTCAAGCCACACACCGAAGGCTTTTGGTTTCACATTCGCCCGACGTTTTATCACGAGGCAGTCACCACACTGTACCCAACCTTTCGATTGGGTTATATGTCGGCGTTGTTCTTTTTAATTGAAATCATCACGGGCATCATCTTGATGGTGTTTTATACGCCGTCGCCTGAGCGCGCATTCACCAACATGATTGATATTTTGACCAACGTTCCGTTTGGTCAATTTATGCGCGATCTGCACCGCCTAGGCGCGGAGCTAATGGTGATTATCGTGACGCTACATATGTGGCGCACCTTTGTCACCGCCAGCTACAAGGCGCCGCGTCAATTTACGTGGTTTACCGGCGCGGTGTTGCTCATCATCACGATGTTCTTGTCGTTCTCAGGCTATCTGTTGCCTTGGGATCAATTGGCATTCTGGGCGGTTACCATCGGCACTTCGATGGCAGACGCCGCGCCGCTAGTCGGACGCGAGGTCAACCTGTTGTTGCGCGGCGCGCCAGATATTGGCGCGGGTGGTTTGTTGCGCTTCTATTTGATGCATGTGTTGTTGTTTCCAGCGATTGGCATCGTGTTCTTGTTTGTGCATTATTACAAGGTCGTGCGCTATGGCATTAGCTTGCCGCCAGAGATGGAGCCCATCGGCGAGGACAATGCGCGCAAGGTGCCACCCGAGAAGCGTGTGAACTTCTTGCCCGATATCGCTACGAATGAAATCATGTATGCGGCAGTGGCGATTGCCATTCTTGCGCTCTCATGCGCCACGTGGTATCACGCGCCGCTAGAGACGCACAGCAACCCACAAGTGACACCATTGCACACCGTTGCGCCGTGGTATTTCTATTGGTTGCAAGGTTTCCTCAAGATTCCACACTTGATTCCAATTCCGCTCATCCCTGAGGCTTGGAATGCCGCGCTTGATACTTTTATGGCGGCGAATTTTGGTCTTACGCCAAAGATGCTGTGGGGTATTCTCATTCCGCCGCTCATCATCGTGCTTGTGTTGGTGATTCCATACATTGATCCAAATCCGAGTCGCCGCTACAAAGATCGCAAGGTTGCCTTGACATTGGGAATCTTGTTTGAGCTGATGATTTTGTATCTATCTGGCGCAGGCATCCCGACCGGCGTCCCGGTCACACGCTTCGGGTTTGTGGGCGGCACGCCCGCAGTCGAGGTCGGTCAAGAGTTTATTCCGGATGAAGGCGAGAGCGAAGTCAAGAAGATTCCATTTGATCAACTGCCGCCGGGCAAGATCACTCTGTCGGGCGACCCGGGTGTCAAAGATGCGCCGCAACTGAATCACGTCGTCAAAGCCATCTATGAGGATATGGAGCATCGCAAAGAGAACGCTGACCCGCAAGGACGCAAGATGTCACCCGAGGCGAGTGGCAATGTTGATATCGTTCAAATTCAGCCTGACTTGAAGAGCTTTACGATCAACATTAGTTACACTGACGAAGAAGGCAAGCCACAAACGTTTTCGAAGACAGCTTACATTCATGCGGACTCAGCGTATTAGAGAAAAGAGCGAATCATGTTGAAAAGTATTATTACGTACCGCCCTAGCTTTACGGTGCGCATCATCACCGGTTTGATTGCGTTGTTGGTGAGCATCGGTGTATGCACTGCCATTGGTGTCTCTGACGTCGTTGCCAATTCGCTCAAAGAGCGCGATGCACAATTTAAGGGACGTCTGATTGAGGCTGGCGCAAAAGTGTATTCTGAGCAATGCGCGCGTTGTCACGGACCCGAAGGCAAAGGCGTCGAAAACCAAGGACCAGCGTTGAGTAGCAAGACGTTTTTGGGCGACAAAGATACGCCGAGCCAACGACTAAAAGACATCGGCTGGACTGGCACACTTCAAGCCTATGTCCAAGCGGTTACGGCTTCGGGCATTCCACTAAAGAGTAGCAGTGTGTGGGATCAGGTTCACCCTGCTTCATCACAGGCTTATGGTGGACCCTTGCGCGACGACCAGATTCAAAATGTGACCGCATTTGTTTTGAATTGGCAGCAAGAGCCATATACGTCTGGCGTGGTGGATGCTCCCAAACCCGGCGAAGGCGGTGCAAAAGCCACTGCGGTGCCGCTGACCGATGCACAAAAAGCAGGTCAGCAGGTCTATCTGCAAGCAGGTTGCAATGCGTGCCATGCTATTCGCGGTGCGGGTAACCAAGGTGCGGTTGGACCCGTCTTGAGCAAAATTGGATCGTTGGCTGATGAACGCCTCAAGGATCCAAATTACAAAGGCACAAGCAAAGATGCCGTTGGATACATCCAAGAGTCAATCGTTAATCCCAATATCTTTGTTGTGGCGCAGTGTCCGGCTGGACCCTGTGCAGCGGGTGTCATGACTCAAAACTTTGGCACAACGCTCAAGCCTGACGACCTAAAAAACCTAGTGGACTACCTGGCATCGCTCAAGTAATCCTTGCGCTAAGAGTGCAATCAAAAGACGCCCATCAATTTGATGGGCGTCTTTTTTATTGCCGGTGCTACAATTTTGCCTTCCTCACAAAAACAAAATGAATGAATCTGCCGCAGCTCAATCCGTTCGCCGCGCCACCGTCGCGCTAATGGTCGCCCAAAGCATCGCCTCGGCTGGCTTGCTAACCATGTCCACTACAAACGCGATTAACATCTCGCGTCTGACTGGCTCTGAGACGTGGGCGGGTGTGCCAAATACGCTGGTCTTGAGTGGCGCCGCGCTAGCCGCGTTTTTTGCAGGTCAGATTACTGGCAAAATTGGTCGCCGCAATGCGCTCTTTTTGGGCAGCATTTTTGGCGTCATTGGCGCGTTGATTGCCTCCATTGGCATCATCAATAGTTCGCTATTTGCATTTTTGCCGGGGCTCTTTCTTATCGGTTGTGGTCGCGGCTCACTAGAGCAGGGACGCTATGCTGCCGCTGAGATTAACCCGCCCGCCAATCGTGCGCGCGCGCTCAGCACCGTTGTGTGGGGCAGCACTGTTGGCTCTGTGCTGGGTCCGCTTTTGGCTTCGCCAGCAGGTGATTTTGTGAATCGGACTTTTGGCCTGCCACAGCTCTCAGGCGCGCCCTTACTCACCATGGCGCTCATTGCACTCGCGGGAATGTTGATCGCGATCTTGTTACGCGGTGTGGACTTTCGTAGCTTAGCCGCGCGTTACGACACAAAGCCAACAGGCGATTCTCAGAGCAATACACATCAAGCATCCGTACTCAAAAACCCCGCTGCGCGCACCTCGCTGATCGTCATGGCATGCGCCCAATCTGCGATGGTGTTGATGATGACCATCATCAGCTTGCACATGGTCAATCACAATCACACACTCGGCGAGGTCGGCAACGTCATCACCGGTCATGTGCTTGGCATGTATCTCTTTTCTCCGCTAGTCGGGCGTCTCGTAGATCGCGTTGGACGGCGCAATTCCATCATCATCGGCGCGAGCGTGCTGGCTGCTGGTTGCATCGTCACCGCTATGACGCTCATGACACCTATCATCATCTTAGGCGAATTTCTCGTTGGGCTGGGTTGGAGCATTGGCTATATCTCAGGCTCCAGCTTGCTCAGCAGCTCGATGTCATCCGCGCAACGTTTGCGCTCACAAGGCACGGTGGACATGAGCACAAATTTTGCGGCTGCCATCGGCGGTCTCAGCAGTGGCTTTTTGCTCAAGGCGTTTGACTTTGTGCCGCTGTCTATCGTAGGTTTGATCGTGTCACTCTTGCCGTTGCTCGTCGTGCAAAATGCATCGCCCGCGCAGAAAAAAACTATCGCTACTGCATAATAAAAAAATGCGCTATGTCACTCGACATGGCGCATTTTTGTTTTGAGCGGGGAGACAGGGATTCGAACCCTGGGTCCACTTTTTAGGCGGACAACCGCTTAGCAGGCGGCTCCGTTCGTCCACTCCGGCATCTCCCCAAATTGGTTGCGGTCTTAGCGGAAAGAGTGAGATTCGAACTCACGGTGAGCCTAACGACCCACAACGGTTTTCAAGACCGCCGCATTAAACCACTCTGCCATCTTTCCAATGGTGGACAGGGACGATATTTTAGCATAGCGCCTCATTCAACGCTACAACAAAAAAGCCGCCTGTGACGGCGGCTCTTGTAAGTCAAATGCAAATCAATAGGCAATCGCGCGCAGCTTAAACCAACCTTGCCATTGACTGCCCATCGTACTTTCGATGACTTTAATCTTGTAGTCGCCCGTTTGAGGCAGGCTATCAATATCCACTCCACCCGGCGCGCCGCTGACGAGTGCGCCATTGGGCGCATACACAAACACGCGCGCACTGCCTGCGCTCGAGGTCACACTGACATTCAAGTGTTGCCCAGCTCGCGCGCGCAACAAAAAGAAGTTTTCATCATACATATTCTCGAGTCGTCCCCAGATCGTCGTGCCATAGCCACCTCGCGGGAATGAAATGCGCTTGACCGCATGCGCCGAGCAATATTGATGTGCATTCCACAACGTGCCACATCCACCTGCGGCGACAGGCATCGCAGGCGAAGCAAAAATAGCCGCAGCGCTGAGGGTCAGCGCGCCAACAAGATTGCGAATTTTGTGTGTAAACATGAATAAACTCCTTTTGTTTTTGAGTGCGAGCGCGTCACTTGACGCCATTTTACGCACATCACGTTTCTCAATTCAATCCCGCTAAGCGTCTGTTTTGCTGCGTGCAGCAGACGATGACTAGACGATCAGATTTTGCCGAGCGTGTGCAACACACGCGCCGGATTCATCGGCAGATGCTCCATGCGTACACCGATGGCATTGTGAATGGCATTGGCGATGGCCGCGGCAGGCGGCACAATTGGCACTTCGCCCACGCCACGCACACCATACGGATGATTGGGCGCTGCGACTTCAACGAGAACAGCCTCAATCATCGGCAGGTCGAGCGCGGTTGGCATGCGGTAATCTAGCAGACTGCCATTCA
This sequence comes from uncultured Anaerolineae bacterium, assembly GCA_964628875.1. Classification (GTDB taxonomy): domain Bacteria; phylum Chloroflexota; class Anaerolineae; order J036; family Brachytrichaceae; genus AQU-03. Next base: position 2,568 of record CAZVQE010000024.1, on the reverse strand, counting down.
CCAACAAACCCTTGTCGTTGTAGACATACTCCTCATTGAGCGCCCAGCCTGCACCCTGCGCCGCGCCGCCGTGAATCTGCCCCTCGACGTATGGCGGATAGATGGCCTTGCCAACATCTTGCACGGCGGTGTAGCGCACGATGTCTACCTTGCCGGTGTCAGTGTCCACCGCCACATCTACGATGTGCGTCGCAAATGCGGGCGCGCCGCCGCGACCATCGGTGCTGACGCTGGCGTAAATGGGACCGCCCGTCTCATCCATCTTTTCGCACAGCGCATTAAAGCCGATCTTCTTTTTGCCGTAGCAAAATTCACCCTTGGCAAATTTAACTTTGCTCGGGCTGACTTCCCATAGCTTGGCTGCGCGCTCGGTCAGCATCTCCTTGAGCTTGACGCCCAATTCATAGGCAGCCAACCCGCTACCAAAAGTAGTGCGGCTGCCACCCGTCACATCGTTGTAGCCGACGCTGTCTGTATCCGCCACGCTTGGCTTGACGCGCTCTACCGGGATGCCTAGCACCTCGGCGAGCTGCATCGAGATCGAAGTGCGCGTGCCGCCGATGTCCGTGCTGCCTTCGATCAGGCTGACGCTGCCGTCGCTATTGACGCTCGCGGCGCAGGATGATTTGCCACCCCAGTTAAACCAAAAGCCGCTGGCAACGCCGCGACCATATTTCATGTGTCCATTAGCGCCCGCCTGCTTTTTGATGCGCGCTTTGTAGTGCTTTGATTCTTGCGCGGCTTTGAGCGTCTCCAGATAGCCGACGCGTTTGTAGACGGGTCCATCGGCGCGACGGTCGCCTTCTTTCACGCCGTTGATTAATCGGAATTTCAGCGGGTCAATGCCGAGCTTTTGCGCCAGCTCGTCTATGACTGACTCGCTCGCAAATGCAGCATTGGTGCCGCCGGGCGCGCGATAGGCCGCAGTCTTTGGCTTATTGACGACGATGTCGTATCCGTCAATCTGCACGTTGTCGAGGCGATAGGGCGCGAGGATCACGCCCATCGCCGCGCCGACTGGCGAGCCCGGAAACGCGCCTGCCTCATACTCGAGTGTGCATTGCGCGGCAGTGATCTTGCCGTTTTTCTTTGCGCCGATTTTGACTTTGATCCATGAGCCGCTGGTGGGTCCCGTCGCCTGCAGCACGTCTGCGCGGCTCATCGTCACCTTGACTGGCTTGTGCCCCGATTTTTTTGAGAGCAGGGCTGCGACTGGCTCGAGATAAATGTTGAGCTTGCCGCCAAAGCCGCCGCCGATCTCCGTTGGCACGATCTTGACTTTGGCAGGGCTGAGCTGCAGCACGCCGCAGGTCTGATTGCGCGCGCCAAATGCGCCCTGTGTGCTGCACCAAATCGTGATTTGTCCGTCGGTGTTCCAGATGGCGGTCGCCGAATGTGGCTCGATGTAGCCCTGATGCACCATCGCTGTCCAAAATTCGCGCTCGACGATGACATCCGCCGCGGCAAAGCCTTTTGCAAGATCGCCGTGTTGATTTTGCATGTGCGCGGCGATGTTGGTGGGCTTCTTGCCTTTTTTGCCGCCTTCGTCCGTGCGCAGATCATGCAGCAAAATTGGCGCGTCGTCTTTCATTGCGTCGCAGATATTCATCACGGGTGGCAACACCTCATACTCGACCTTGATGAGCTTGAGCGCTTCTTCGGCGGTGTGCGCGTCAATGGCAGCCACAGCCGCCACAGCGTGACCGTGATACATGGCTTTGGTGCGCGCCAAGATGTTTTCGCTGACGTAGCGCATATTGACCGAGCCTTCGCCGAGATCGGCGATCTTGTCGGTCAGATTTGGCAGATCGTGCGCGGTGACCACGGCTTTTACGCCGGGCAATTTTTCGGCGGCGCTGGTGTCAATGCTGACGATGCGCGCGTGCGCGTGCGGGCTGCGCAACACTTTGCCGATGAGCATGCCGGGCAATTTGACGTCGTTGGCATATGCCGCGCGTCCAATGACCTTGTCTACGCCGTCGTGACGAATGGGTCGAGTGCCGATAACAGAAAATGATTTTGAGGTTTGCGCCATGCTGATCTCCTAGCTGTATAGAGATTATGCACCAGATTTTTGGGGGGAGAATAAATAAGATGTGAGGTGATTGTTGGTGGTTATTTATTAATATTAGCCCTAAACCCAATCTGCGCACAGAAGCTCCGCTTGTTGTAAAACAGTCTTAACTGCCTCATCTTGTAGATCAGGCGGATATCTGTGTTTGTTCAAGATGCGCTTCACTATCACACGAATTTTTGCTCGAGCGCTCTCGCGCAAATTCCAATCTATGGTTACACTTTTGCGAACTTGAGTAATCAGTTCGGCGGCAATCAATTTAAGCTTGTCGTCGCCCATGGCTTGTATCGCGGATTCATTAGCGGCAAGTGCATCATAAAAAGCAATTTCATCTTCATTCAAACCCATAGCTTCGCCACGTTTGGTGGCGGCGTCAAGTTCTTTGGCAAGACGGATAAGTTCCTCAATCACTTCCATTGTGCTAATGGCTCGGTTGTGATAAGCGTTGAGTGTCTTTTTGAGCTTCTCGCTGAAAAGCTGACTTTGCACAAGGT
>CAZVQE010000023.1:4871-14503 GCA_964628875.1 uncultured Anaerolineae bacterium | reverse complement strand
CCGCGAGGGTGGCTTGACGGTGGGCGCCGGCACCATCACCAAAGTCATGGAGTAGTTGGTTACGAGTTTGGAGTTCATAGATCACCTCTATGGACTCCAAATTATGAACTGAATAAGGCACTTTAAAAATGGCAAAGCAAAAATTACGCATACGTCTCAAGGCTTACGATCATCGTTCGCTAGATGCATCCGCGCAAAAGATCGTCGAGACCGCAGAGCGCACAGGCGCAACGGTAGTTGGACCAGTTCCACTGCCAACAAATATTGAGCGCTATACAGTGCGCCGCTCACCGTATATTGACAAAGACTCGCACGAGCACTTTGAGGTTCGCACACACAAGCGACTCATTGATGTGTTGGATCCAGATTCAAAAACAATCGAGACTCTCATGCGTCTGAATCTGCCCGCGGGCGTAGATATTGAAATCAAGCTGTAGAGGATAGAGAAATGAAGAAGCTTATCGGACGCAAAGTGGGCATGACGCAAGTTTTTGATGACAAAGGCAACGTCACAGGTGTGACCGTGATCGAAGCGGGTCCAAACTATGTCACCCAAATCAAAACAACTGAGAAAGAGGGCTATAACGCTGTCCAACTTGGATTTGGCGAAGTCAAGAAGCACAATAAACTCACGCGCGGACAACAAGGACATCTTGGTCTGCTGAAGCCAAATTCTAAACATGAGAAGCGCCGCGCTATTTCAGTGCCGGCAGTAAAGACGTTGGTTGAAAATCGCCTCAAGAAAATTGAAGGCGTGAAAGAAGGCGACGCGATCAAAGCCGACATATTTACCGTTGGCGAATATGTAGATGTCACCGGTCGTTCAAAAGGTCGCGGTTTTGCTGGCGCAATCAAGCGACATGGCTTTCATCGCCAAAAGAAAACACACGGCGCCAGTGACCGTGAGCGCGCGCCGGGTTCAATTGGCGCAGGCACAGGTATCGGACACGTCGAAAAGGGCACGCGTATGGCGGGTCACTATGGTAGTGAGCAGCGCACATCAAGCCATATCAAAGTGATGATGGTGGACGCTGAGCGCAATTTGATTGCTGTGGCAGGCTCGGTGCCGGGCGCTAATGGCAGCGTGGTCATCATCCGCGAGGCGCGCAAGCAATAAGAGGCAGACATGAAAGTAGCAGTAAAAAATCTGAAAGGCGAGCAAGTCGGCGAAGTTGATCTTCCTGCGAACATCTTTGAAGTTGAAGTCAATCAACCATTGATGCACCAGGCGCTCATCCGCCAAAATGCAAACGCGCATCTTGGCACGCATAAGGTCAAGACGCGCGCCGAAGTCGCTCGCACAAACAAGAAGCCCTTTAAGCAAAAAGGCACGGGCAACGCGCGCCAAGGCGACCGCAAAGCCCCGCATTGGGTCGGCGGCGGTGTGGCGTTTGGTCCAGTGGTGCGCAGCTATACGCAGAGCATGCCAAAACAAATGCGCCAAGGTGCCATTCGCAGCGCTCTGACGCAAAAGGCAAAAGATCAGGCGATCATCGTCGTGGACAAATGGGAGTCTGATGGTAAGACGAAGCAATTTGCTCAATCGCTCGACGCGTTGGGCGTAAAGAAAGGGTTGTTGGTGTTGCCAAGCCGCCTACAAGACGTAGAGCGCGCCGCACGCAACATTCCAAATTGCAAATATCTATTGGCGAGCTACCTCAACATCCGCGATATGTTTAAGTATCAGCAGTTGGTGATTTCGGTGGATTCGATCAAAAAGATTGAGGATTGGTTAGGTTAATTAAAGTGCCGGGGCTATGGGATGTGCGCGTGCACGACCCGATATCCGGACGGAGAAAGGAAAGACATGCATCCGTATGAAGTATTGAAACGTCCGCTGATCACTGAGAAAACTCAGTGGGCAGTTGGACATGGTTTGCCGCAATACGCCTTTGAGGTGGATTCGCGCGCAACCAAAGCGCAAATTAAGGAAGCAGTCGAAGTGGCGTTTGATGTGACGGTGACGCGAGTGAATGTGGCAATCATGCCTGCAAAGCTCAAGCTCAACCCGCGCACCCGCCAACCTTCGACGCGCCGCAGCCAATGGAAGAAGGCGATTGTGCAGGTCAAGTCTGGTGATCGCATCGCGCTCTTTGAAGGAGTGGCATAACCATGGCAGTCAAGTCATTTAAACCGACGACGCCCAGCCGACGTGGCATGACGATTGCCGACTTTTCGGACATCACACGTGATGAGCCGGAGAAGTCGCTCGTCGTTGATCTACGCAAGCGCGCAGGGCGCAACAGCTATGGTCGCGTGACCGTGCGTCACCAAGGTGGCGGAGCTAAGCGCGCCTATCGCTTGATTGATTTCAAGCGCAACAAAGTTGGCGTGCCAGCCCGCGTCGCCACTATCGAATACGATCCGAATCGCTCGGCGCGCATTGCGCTGTTGCACTACGCAGACGGTGAAAAGCGCTACATCTTGGCGCCTATTGGGCTGAATGTCGGCGATGAGATTGGCAACGGACCCGATGTGGAAGCCAAGGTCGGCAACGCATTGCCGCTCGCTAATATCCCAATCGGTTCAACCGTGCATAACGTCGAGCTGCGACCGGGCAAAGGTGGTCAAATGGTGCGCTCAGCAGGGTCAGGCGCGCAGTTGTTGGCGAAAGAAGGCGACTATGCGACACTGCGTATGCCAAGCGGCGAAATGCGCATGGTGTTGCAACGTTGCTACGCCACGGTGGGTCAGGTCGGCAATACCGATCATGGCAATATCAAACTTGGAAAGGCTGGTCGCGCGCGCCACTTGGGTATTCGCCCATCGGTACGCGGCGTGGCGATGGATCCCCATTCACACCCGCATGGTGGTGGTGAGGGTCGCTCGCCAATCGGTATGCCCGCGCCAAAGACGCCATGGGGCAAACCCGCACTCGGCGTCAAGACGCGCCACAATAAGCGCACGAATAAATTGATTATTCGCCGGAGGAGCAAGTAATGTCACGATCACTTAAGAAGGGTCCTTTCGTTGAGCCAAAGTTGCTTAAGCGCATCGAGGGGATGAATACGAAAGGCGAGAAGAAAGTCATTAAGACGTGGTCACGCGCCAGCACAATCTTCCCACAAATGGTGGGTCATACGATTGCGGTGCATGATGGCCGCCGCCATATTCCGATCTATGTGACGGAAAACATGGTGGGTCACAAGTTGGGCGAATTTGCGCCGACGCGCACATTCCGTGGACACGTCTCGAAGGAAGCAAAAGAGGGCGCGTCTGCGTAGAGGTGAAGCATGGCACAAAAATTGGCAAGCAAACTTGAAAGCACGCAGGCGTATGCCGTTGCAAAATTTGTCCCGTTGTCGCCGCAAAAGGCACGACTGGTGGTAGACCTCGTGCGCGGCAAGAAGGCAGTTGAGGCGCTGGATATTTTGCGCTTTACGCCCAAGGCAGCCGCAGAACCCATTAGCAAGGTCATTGCATCGGCAGTGGCAAACGCAGCAGAAGGTAAATCAATGAATCCGCAAGATTTGGTGATTAGTCAGATTTGGGTGGACGGCGGACCGATCCGCAGTTGGCGGCGCTTTGCCGCGCGCGGACGCTTTCGCCCGATTGAGCGCAAGACGTGCCACATCAATGTGATTGTGGGCGAAAAGGCAGGAGAGTAAGCAATGGGTCGAAAAGTTCATCCTTACGGATTCCGATTGGGCGTCATCCGCGACTGGAAGAGCCGCTGGTATGCGCCGAAGCGCGATTACACCAAGCTGTTGGCTGAGGACATGAAGCTGCGCAGCTACTTGGACGACAAAATGCAAAAGGCAGGATTGGCGGACATCATCATTGAGCGCTTTCCGCCAAATCAGTTGCACGTGACTGTGCACACTGCGCGCCCGGGCATCGTTATCGGACGCAAAGGCGAGGCGGTCAAACAGATTCGCACCGATCTTGAGAATCTGACTGGCAAGAAGATCAAACTCGATATCGAGGAGATCACCAAGCCAGATTTGGTCTCAATCTTGGTGGCGGAGAATATTGCACAGCAAATTGAGAAGCGTATCCCGCATACACGCGCCATGAAGAAAGCCATTCAAGCCACGATGCAACGCGGCGCACAAGGCATCAAGATCGAGTGCGCGGGTCGGTTGAATGGGTCGGATATGAAGCGCACCGACAAGCTGATGGAAGGTCGCATCCCGCGCAATACGCTGCGCGCGGATATTGACTTTGCAAAAACTGAGGCAGAGACGACCTACGGCAAGATCGGCGTGAAAGTGTGGATTTATAAGGGCGAAGTGTTGCCCAACATGCCGCAAGAGGAAATTACACGCCCGTCACGCACGCATCAACCCGGTGGACGCGGTCGCGGCGGAGAGGGTCGCGCCGAGCGCGAGTAAAGGAGATAAACATCATGTTGATGCCAAAACGTGTTAAATTCCGCAAACAGCAGCGCGGTCGTATGACTGGCAAAGCTAAAGGCGGAGTCGAAATTGAGATCGGAGAGTTTGGTTTGCAGGCGACTGCGCCAGCGTGGGTGACTGCGCGGCAAATTGAAGCTGCGCGTCGTGTGATCGTGCGCGAAATGAAGCGCCGCGGCAAGATGTGGATCCGCATCTTCCCGGATAAGCCAATCACAGCCAAAGCAGCTGAGACTCGCATGGGTAGCGGCAAAGGCAACGTAGATCATTGGGTGGCTGTCGTTAAACCTGGTCGCGTCATGTTTGAGGTTTCTGGCGTACCAGAGGATATCGCGCGCGTGGCGTTGAGCCAAGCCGCCTATAAGTTGCCGATGCACACGCAAGTCGTGGCTAAAGCGGAGTAAGCACAAATGAAAGCGAGTGAATTATTACAGATGTCCATTTCGGACTTGAATGCGAAGCTGGACGAGTTGTATCGTGAGCAGTTTAATCTGCGCTTTCAGCATGCGCAAAACAAGCTGACAAAGACAAGCGAGATTGCCCGCGTGCGTCGCGAGATTGCGCGCATCAAGACGGTGCAACATCAAAAGCAATTGGCAGCGGCTGCGCAAGCCAACTAGGTTTGTGACTAACGAGGTGAAATGATGAGTATGGAAACACGACGCCGCCTAGTCGGCACGGTGGTCAGCGACAAGATGGAAAAAACCATCATTGTGCGCGTTGAGCGCAGCATTCGCCACCCTTTGTATAAAAAAGTGTTGAAGCGTGGCAAGAACTATGCGTGCCATGATGAAAAGAATGAAGCCAAGCCCGGCGATTTGGTGCAGATGGTTGAGTGGCGACCGCTCAGCCGCAGCAAGCGTTGGATGCTCGAGCAAGTGATGCGCAAAGCAGGCGCATAAGAAGGTGAAGCATGATCCAGCAAGAATCAAGACTTGTGGTGGCGGATAACACCGGCGCCAAAGAACTCCTGTGCATACAGGTGCGTGGCGGCAGCAAACGTCGCTATGGCAGCATCGGTGATGTCATCGTTGCGGCTGTGAAGGATGCCTCACCAAACGGTGAGGTCAAGGCACATGCGGTTGTCAAAGCCGTTATCGTGCGCGTGGCGAAAGAGTATCGCCGTACTGATGGCAGCTACATCAAGTTTGATGACAACGCGGCTGTTATTTTAGCGGATGACGAGGAGAACCCGAAGGGCACGCGCATTTTCGGACCTGTGGCGCGCGAATTGCGCGACAAGGGCTACATGAAGATCGTGTCACTTGCGCCGGAGGTTTTGTAATCATGAAGATTAAAAAAGGCGACACCGTGTTGGTAATCACGGGGAATGATCGAGGCAAGCAAGGCGAGGTGGTGCGGGCTTTGCCAAGCGCGAATAAAGTAGTGGTGCGCGGGGTGAACGTAGTGCGCAAGCATCAGAAGAAAACCCAACAGAATTTGCGCTCGCAACAGACCGGAATCATCGAAATTGAGATGCCGATTGATGTATCCAATGTGCAAGTGGTAACGGCGTCTGGCAAGCCAACACGTGTCAATTATCGAATCGAGGGCAGCGAGAAGAAGCGCTATTCAAATAAATACGACGAGGTAATCAGCTGATATGGCAGACTTTAAGAAGAAATATCAGGAAGAAGTGCGTCCTGCGTTGGTCAAAGAATTTGGCTACAAGAACGCGATGGAAGTGCCGAAGTTGCAGAAGATCGTAATCAATATCGGTTTAGGGCGCGAGTCGGCAGACAACTCAAAAGTGATTGACAACGCAGCCAACGATCTGCAAATGATCGTGGGTCAAAAGCCAGTGATCACAAAGGCACGCAAAGCCATCGCCAACTTTAAGTTGCGCGAGGGACGTCCCATTGGTGTGGCGGTGACGTTGCGCGGTCCGCGCATGTATGACTTTATGGATCGTTTGATCAACTTGGCGTTGCCGCGCGTGCGTGATTTTCGCGGTATCTCGGCAGATAGCTTTGATGGGCGCGGCAACTATACGCTTGGCATCAAAGAGCAATTGATCTTTCCTGAGATTGAGTACGACAAAATTGACAAAGTGCGCGGCATGGAAATGACCTTTGTCACTACGGCAAAAACGGACGATGAAGGGCGCGCGCTTTTGCGGTTTTACGGCATGCCGTTTGTCAAGAGCGGAAAGAAGTAAGAAAAAGTCGCTTCCCGCTCTGAATTCGTTTATACTTAGCGGTCGGCAATTAACGATTTAACTAAAAATATGGCAAAGACTTGTCAACTCTATCGAGAGCAACGACGCAAATACAAGACGCGCGTGCGCAATCGCTGCGCCGTGACGGGCCGCTCACGCGGTTATATGCGCAAATTTGGTGTTTCGCGCATTACGTTTCGCGAGATGGCGCTGCGTGGCGAGATTCCGGGCGTGCGCAAGGCATCGTGGTAATTTGCGTGAATTGATCTCGGCATAGTTTTTATTCGTAGGGATTTGCAGATATCGGACGTCAGCGCGCACAGCGCGCGCGGATGTCAATGATCTGGAGGACAACAAAAGATGGCATCAGATACATTGGGCGATATGCTCACGCGTATCCGCAATGCTGGCATGGTTGGTCATAGCTCAGTAGCAGTGATCGGCTCAAAGCTGACAACGCGGGTCGCAGAAATATTGAAAGAGGAAGGCTATATTGATGACTTTGCAGTCGTCGAAGCCGGCGTAGCAAAGTCAGTCAATATTACGCTACGTTACAGCGGAGAGCGCCGTGCGCGCAAACCCGCCATTAGCAACCTAAAGCGGGTCAGCAAGCCGGGTCGTCGCATTTATTGCGGCAAAGACGAGATCCCGCGCGTGTTGAATGGTATTGGCATCGCAATTTTGTCAACCCCCAAAGGCGTGATCACTGGCAAGCAAGCCAAACGCCTCGGCGTGGGCGGCGAAGTGTTGTGCTACGTATATTAAAAGGAGGCAACACGAATGTCACGAATTGGCAAACAACCTATTAGCCTCCCCAAAGGCGTAGATATCAAGATCAATGACTCATTGGTCGTTGTGAAAGGACCAAAGGGCGAGCTTAAACGCGAATTTCCGGGCGGAATCGGCATCAAAAATGAAAATGGGATTTTGTCTCTTTCGCGCCCAAATGACGAGAATCAAACCAAGGCGTTGCATGGACTCAGTCGCGCGTTGTTGAACAACATGGTCACGGGTGTGACTAGTGGTTACAACAAGGTGCTTGAGATCGGCGCAGAGAGCGTTGGTTATCGTGCTGAGATGACAGGCAAAAATTTGATGTTGTATCTGGGTTACTCTCACCCGATCGAGTTTCCTGCTCCTGAGGGGATCAAATTTGAGACGAATGCAAAGGAACGCACGATCACGATTAGCGGTATTGACAAAGAGCTAGTTGGTGAAATTGCTGCCCGCGTGCGCAAGCTGCGCCCGCCTGAGCCGTATAAGGGCAAGGGATTGCGCTATATGGGTGAGAAAATCAAGCGCAAAGCTGGCAAAGCTGGCAAGACGGGCAAGGGCGCCAAGTAAGGAGTGATGTAAGAATGTCTAAACAACGAACTGAACAGCGTGAGCGCCGCCGCCGTCGTGTGCGCGCGCAAGTAGCTGGCACTGCTCAGCGCCCGCGCCTGAATGTGTTTCGGAGCTTGAGCGGCATCTATGCTCAGCTTATTGATGATACGGTCGGTCATACATTAGCCTCGGCGTCGACGCTGGATGCAACCGTAAAAGGCAATAATAGCCTCAAGAAGAGTGAGGCAGCGCGTGAGGTTGGCAAATTGATTGCGCAGCGCGCACAGGAGAAGCAGATTAAACAAGTAGTTTTTGATCGCGCAGGATATCGCTATCATGGTCGAGTCAAGGCTGTGGCTGAAGGCGCGCGCGAAGGCGGATTGGAGTTCTAATGGCAGAGATAACTAATCGAGGCAACAGTGCTGGTGGCGGCGCGCGCCGTCCGGGTGGACCCGGTGGCAACCGACGTGGTGGTCCCGGTCGTGGACCCGGTGGAAATAATCGCGGACCGGGTGGCAATCAAGGTGATAACCGCGGTGGTCAAGGTCGCCGCGACGATGCGAATGCTGCACCTGATCTCGATCAGCGCATTGTGGATTTGACGCGTGTTGCAAAAGTAATCAAAGGCGGACGCCGTTTTGCGTTTCGCGCGTTGGTGTGCGTCGGCAATGGCAATGGCAAAGTGGGTCTCGGCATGGGTAAAGCTCGCGCCGTTCAGGATGCCATTCGCAAAGCCACTGACAAGGCACGCGATAACATGAAGACGATCAATCTGACCGATGGCACGATCCCACATGAGGTTTTGGTCAAGCATGGCGGCGCGGCGGTGTTGCTCAAGCCTGCTTCGCCTGGAACGGGCGTCATCGCGGGTGGCGGCGTGCGCGCGGTGCTCGAGTCGGCCGGGGTCAAAAATGTTTTGACGAAGTCACTAGGCTCTGGCAGCAAGATGAATAACACGTATGCGACGCTTAAGGCTTTGACCGAGCTAAAAAACTTGGATCAAGAGGCACGCACGCGGGGCAAGTCTATGACAGAGCTGCGTCCATTCAAAAAGAATGCGTCTGAAGGAGCGGCATAATCATGGCAGACAAGGCACAGAAGCAAGTGACCATTAAATGGGTCAAGAGCGCCATTGGCTATGGTGAGAATCAGAAGCGCACACTTAAGGCGCTTGGATTTAATAAATTGGGACAAGTGGTGAGTCGTCCGGATGTGCCGCAAGTGCGCGGCATGATCAATACGGTGAAGCACTTGGTCGAAGTCAGCAGCTAAGTAAAGCTGCGAGTAGCGTAAGAGTACGTGAGCGAAAGCGAGTTACAAAAATGATGCAATTACACGATATCAAACCGGCGGCGGGGTCGCGCAAGCGCAAGAAGCGCAAAGGTTTAGGCATCGCCGCGGGTCAAGGTAAAACCGCTGGACGCGGTGGTAAAGGACAAAAGTCACGCAGCGGCGGCGTCAAGAAGGCATACTTTGGTGGCGGTCAGGCGCAGATGATGCGCAATCTGCCATTTGCACGCGGCGCCTACTTTGAGAATCCTTATCGCATAGTCTATGCGCCGGTGAATGTTGGCGTATTGGAAAACAAATTTAAGGCAGGCGACGAGGTGAACCCAGAGGCGTTGGTCAAAGCTGGATTGGCTGATAACAATGACAAGTACGTGGCGATTTTGGCAGACGGCGATCTCAAGATTGCCCTCAAGGTCACTGCGCATAAGATCTCAAAAGCGGCTGCCGAGAAGATCGAGAAGGCAGGCGGGACGGTCACCAAGCTTGAAGTTAAGCGCGGCGGC
>CAZVQE010000023.1:0-4861 GCA_964628875.1 uncultured Anaerolineae bacterium | reverse complement strand
GCGATCCTCACGCGCGGCGGCTATCGCGTTCGATAAATAGTGGGTTGTGGGTGCAGCATATGCACCCGTAACTCATACTAAGCAAAAAATATGTTACAAGCGCTTCGTAACGCCATATTTCTTCCTGAGCTGCGCAACCGTATTTTGTTTACGTTGTTCATCTTAGTGCTGTATCGTTTGGCGTCGCATATTCCGGTGCCGGGCGTAAATGTGGAGTTGCTCCGCACGATTCAAGACAGCGTGTCGCAGGGCACAGCCGGCGCGCTCGGCAATCTCGTCGGTTTGCTCAGCTTGTTGTCGGGTGGATCGGTTTACAACTTTTCCGTGTTGGCGATGGGCGTTTATCCGTACGTCACGGCGCAGTTGATTTTGCAGTTGTTGATTCCGGTGATTCCTCGCTTGACTGAGATGCAAAAAGAGGGCGAAGCTGGTCGCCGCAAGATCAACCGTTTGACTTACTTTTTGACGGTGCCGATGGCAATGCTCAACGCCATTGGTCAGGTCAATATCTTTGAGAGCATCGGCAACAGCATCGGCGGCGGCACGTTGGGACGTGTCTTGCCAAATTGGGGCATCTCACAGCCCGAGTACATTTTGCCGACCGTTGTTACGATTTTGACGATGACTGCTGGCACTATGTTTGCGATTTGGCTGGGTGAATTGATCACCGAGCAAGGTATCGGTCAGGGCTTATCCATGATCATATTTGGTGGCATTGTCTCGCGCTTGCCGTTTGGCGTGGCGAGCTTGGTTGGCACCTCAACTGAGACAGCATCGGGTATCGCTTCGCTCGCCTCATTCTTGATTTTGCTCGTCTTGCTTGTAATTTTGATCGTCGTCGTGCAAGAGGCAGAGCGTCGAATCCAAGTGCAATATGGCAAACGTGTGCGCGGTCGTCGTGTGATGGGCGGACAAGGCACGCATGTGCCGCTGAAGGTGAACAGCACGGGCATGATTCCGTTGATCTTCGCGCAGGCTATGTTGGTGTTTCCTGCAGTGATTGCTGGATTCTTTATCAACAGCACAGATGCTGGCGTGCAAAATTTTGCGCAGACGGTCGTACAAATTTTTACCGGCGGTCGTGTCGGCGGTCGCACGAGCGTTACACAGTTGATCTATCCAGTTTTGTTGTTTGTAATGGCGGTAGGATTTACTTACTTTTACACGGATGTAGTTTTGCAACAACAAAACCTAGCGGATAACCTGCAAAAGCAAGGCGGTTTTGTGCCGGGTATTCGACCTGGTAAGAGCACTGAGCAATTTATCACGCGCGTGATGCGCCGTTTGACGCTTGTAGGCGCGTTGTTTCTCGGTATCTTGGCAATTTTGCCGTACATCATTGATTGGATTGCCGCGATCCCAGGTGCAAATGGACCTTTGTTTGGTTTCCTTGCGCCGCTAGGCGCGTCAGGCGGTGTCAGGTTGATAGATGGAGCAGGGTTGCTTATCTTAGTCGGCGTTGTGCTTGACACGATGCGGCAAATAGAGGCGCAATTGATGATGCGCCGATATGAGGGATTCATCAAGTAAACAAAACACAATGAGCCGTGAATTAATCACGGCTCATATTTTTTAACGCAAGGTGAGATTATGGCGAATAAATTTCACGGCATCATACTCTTAGGTGCGCCCGGCTCAGGCAAAGGCACACAAGCCAAGTTGTTGGCAGATGAGCTACACATTCCTCACATCTCCAGTGGCGAACTATTGCGCGAAAATGTAAAAAATGGCACGTCGTTAGGAATCATCGCAAAGCAATACCTCGATAAAGGCGAATTAGTGCCAAACGATGTCACAGTCAATATGATTCGCGAACGACTGAGTGATGACGATTGTAAAGAGGGCTTTATCTTGGACGGCTTCCCACGTACTATCGCGCAAGCGGATGCGCTCAATGTCGTCCTCAAAGATTTAAACAAGTGCATCTGCATTGTGCCATTTATGCGGGTAAATGAGAAGATGCTTATGGCGCGGCTGGCGCACCGCCTGACCTGTGGCAAATGTGGCTCGACCTATAACATCGCCTCGCTATCACCCGGAGACATCTGCGAAAAGCCAAGTTGTGGCGGCGTGCTATATCGCCGCTCAGATGACGATCCAGTGACACAGCAGAGGCGAATTCATGTGTATGAAGAGCAGACCGCGCCACTCGTAAGCTATTACGCAGAGCGTGGATTGCTCGTGCGATTGAGTGGCGAGCATACAATTGATTATGTGTTTCAACGATTACTCACAGAGATCGAAAACGCGCCAGATTGCATGACAAAATGATCATATTGAAATCGGCGGCTGAGTTGGAATTAATGCGCCACGCGGGTAAGATCGTGGCGCAAATCTTGTCAGCCATGCGTGAGCGTGTTCAACCCGGCGTGACGCTCAGTGAGCTTGATGAGATCGCAGCCGAGATCATCGCTGAGCATGGCGCAACCTCTTCGTTCAAAGGCTACGTGCCGGACAAAACAAATGGACAGCCGCCATTCCCCGGCACCATCTGCGCGTCAGTCAATGAAGAGATCGTGCATGGAATCCCGACTAATCGGCGCCTGCGCGAAGGCGACCTCGTCAAGCTGGATGTTGGCGCGGCGTATCGCGGATACCACGCCGACTCAGCCATCACTGTGCCAGTAGGCAAGGTCAGTCAGCAAGCCCAAGACCTGATGACGGCGACGCAAGAGTGCCTCGCAGAAGCCATTAAAGTCATGCGCAAAGGCAACCGCGTCGGCGACATCGGCGCAGCCATCAATCGCGTTGCGCGTCGTTACGGATTTGGTGTTGTGCAGGAATACAGCAGCCACGCGGTTGGGCGTCAGTTGCACGAGGGCTTGAGCGTGCTGCACAATGATGCCAAAGGGCAGGGGTTGATGATGCGTCCGGGTCTGACTCTTGCTATTGAACCGATGATCAATGTCGGCACGCCCGATACACGCACCAAGAGCGATCTCTGGACAGTTGTGACAAAAGATGGTAAAATCTCAGCCCATTTTGAGCATACCGTAGCAATCACAGAGGGCGACCCTGAGATACTGACACGGTTATAATTAAAGGGATAAACCGGCTTACCTTTGGGCGAGTCGGATTTTTGTCTGTTGAATGACGGTGAAATCATGAAAGTTTCAGCATCTGTAAAGAAGCGCTGCCCCAAATGTAAGGTGGTAAAGCGCCACGGCAAAGTGTATGTGATTTGCGAAAATCCCAAGCACAAGCAACGACAAGGTTAGGTGAATGACGCTTGAGCGCGAAAACGTTTGAGCGAATATTCGACGAAGGGATGAAGGCTGGCGAGCTGTAAACCTTCGAAAGTAATTTCAAAGGAGTTAGAAAAATGGCACGTATTGCAGGCATAGACCTGCCGCGTCAAAAACGCGTAGACATTGGATTGACCTACCTTTACGGTATCGGTCGCACCAATGCAAAGCAAATCCTCGGTCGCACGGAGGTTAACCCCGCGACGCGCATCAAGGATTTGACCGAATTGGAAGTCGCCGCATTGCGCGACATCATTGAAAAAGAGTATGTCGTCGAGGGCGACCTTCGCCGCGAGGAACAGCTCAACATCAAACGCTTGATCGAAATTGGATCATATCGTGGTTTGCGTCATAAGCGCAATCTGCCAGTTCGTGGACAGCGCACCCGCACAAATTCACGCACCCGCAAAGGTATCAAGAAAACAGTGGCAGGGCGCGGTCGCAAACGCGGAGCAAAGAAGAAGTAATCGCAATAGGTCAGGTTTGTCCGTTTGGACGATCTGGCAAATTGCAACTGAGCGAAAGATATGGCAGAACCCAAAAAACAACGTGTCGTCCGCCGACAAACTAACCCACGCCGCGCGCGCAAAAACGTGGCAAATGGTCAGGTGCATATCGCGGCAACGTTTAACAACACGATTATTACAGTAACCGATAAGACAGGCGCCACCATTTGCTGGGGCAGCGCAGGCGCGGCTGGCTTTAAGGGCAATCGCAAGAGCACGCCATTTGCGGCGCGCATTGCCGCCCAAAATGCATATACCGCCGCTAAGGATAACGGCATGCAAGAGGTGGAAGTCTTTGTAAAAGGACCCGGACCCGGACGTGAAGCTGCTGTGCGTGCTTTGCAAGCCTCTGGCTTGCGCGTCAAGTCGCTTCAAGACATTACACCCGTTCCACATAATGGTTGCCGCGCACGCAAGAAGCGCCGCATCTAAAGACTTTTTGATTGTTATTTTGAGTTGATGGTTTTGTGCAGAATGCCGCATGAGCGTATGCAGTGCCTAAGCAAAAATCAAAAATTCAAAATCCGAAATTACTATGGCTCGACATACTCAACCAGTTTGTAGGCTTTGTCGCCGCGAAGGCGAAAAGCTATTTTTGAAAGGATCACGCTGCTTGACCAACAAGTGTGCTTTTGAGCGCCGCAGCTATGCGCCGGGTCAGCACGGTCCAAACACGAAGAGCAAGCGCAATAAGACCAGCGACTATGCCACGCAATTGCGCGAAAAGCAAAAGATGCGCCGCATGTACGGCGTGCTTGAGACGCAATTTCGCCGCTATTTTCGCGAAGCCTCCCGCCGCAAAGGCGTGACCGGCGCTGAGATGCTGATTTTGTTGGAGCGTCGTCTCGACAACGTGATTTATCGCGCGGGTTTGGCGCCATCACGCTCAGCAGCGCGCCAACTCGTGACGCACGCGCACTTCAACATCAATGGACACCCCATTGACGTGCCATCCTACCTTGTAAAGCAGGGTGACAAAATCGCAGTGCGCGAGGTTAGCCGTGGCGAAACCTATTGGAAAAATGTGGTTGCAGAAAGCAATGCGTCGGCCCCAGCGCCTGCATGGCTGACGACAGATCGCCAGACGCTGAACGCAACTATCAACGCATT
>CAZVQE010000022.1:0-14606 GCA_964628875.1 uncultured Anaerolineae bacterium | reverse complement strand
GACGCGCTTGCTTTGGAATCCTGCCTCGTCAGAAATTCTTAAAGATGCATTGCGTCTTGGTTATGTGGAGATTTTGGTCGAAGCAGGCGCGGTGATTGGCACATCAGGATGTGGTCCTTGCATGGGCAACCATCAGGGCGTGCCTGCAGTGGGCGAGGTCTGTATCTCGACTGCAAATCGAAACTTTCGCGGACGCATGGGCACGCGCGACTCAGAGATTTATCTGGCGTCTCCGGCGGTTGTGGCTGCGAGCGCTATTGCTGGGTCAATCGTTGACCCAAGAGAAATTTGATCTGCGCAGATTTTGACTCTGCGCAACATGAAGCGCGCACATGATGCGGTCTCGCGCCGTGTCAGCGCAAAAGGAGCAAATGAATAAAAACACAAATACGAAGTCGCGTCTTGGCATTTTGATTGGCGTGTGCATGATGTTATTGCTTGCACAAGCCAATATTCAAAACACACAGGCAAATACAACTGGCTCAGGCTTGCATTATTTGCCAATCATCATTAAGAGCCCGGCCGTTATACAGCGCGGGCTAAATCCAAACAATGCGTTTGGTATTGAACTGGGCGATGCGTATGCCAATCAAATTCAATCAGTCAAGAACTCGGGCATGAATTGGATACGTAACAATTACTATGAGTTTTATTGGCCCGACATACAACCCAATGAAAACACTTATAACTGGAACGCATCGAGCGTAAAAAGCGCTGAGGCTTACATTAACAGCGCATTGAGTCTCGGGCTAAAGCCGATCGTGATTGTGCGCGGCACGCCCTCGTGGGCGCAGAAAAATCCGGGGTCATCTTGCGGTCCCATTCGCCCAGATAAATATGGCTCATTTGCGCAGTTTATGAATGTGCTTGTTGGACGCTATAGCAATGTGACGTATTGGGAGATTTGGAATGAGCCAGATATTGCGGTGAAGAATGCAGCTTTTGGTTCAGCAGATGGCGTGTATGGTTGTTGGGGTGATCCTAATCAAACTTATTATGGCGGTGAAGCCTACGCTGAAATGTTGAAATATGTGTATCCATCAATAAAAGCAGCGAATGGCAATGCGCAAGTTGTCATGGCGGGGTTGGTGCTTGACTGCGATCCGCGTGTAGCGCCACATGACAATTGCAAGGCAGCCAATATCACGGCAACGCGTTTCTTTGAGGGCATGTTGCGCAACGACGGGGCCAACTATTTCGACATTGCAAACTTTCATAGCTACGACTATGCGCAGGATGTAAACGCCCCAAAATACGACAATGGCAACTGGCTATCAAGCTGGAATAACACTGGCACAGTCACAGCTGCCAAAGCCGATTTTATGCGCCAACTATTGACGCAATATGGACACCCGAATAAACCTATTTTTGCGACTGAGGCGGCGTTGATTTGTTATTCGTGCGACACGCTGTATCCTTCTTTGGTGCCCAATTTTGAAACACCGAAAGCGTACTATTTAGCGCAAGTGAATGCCGAAGCCATGGCGCACGGGGTTAG
Organism: uncultured Anaerolineae bacterium; assembly: GCA_964628875.1. Lineage (GTDB taxonomy): Bacteria > Chloroflexota > Anaerolineae > J036 > Brachytrichaceae > AQU-03. The sequence continues at coordinate 13,108 of CAZVQE010000022.1, read as the reverse complement.
TGCTGTAATTTGGTATACAGCGCAAGGTTGGTATCCAAATTCAACCGGTGTTTATTACGACAAGTCATCGCAAGCAAAGCCGATCTATAACGCAATGGCTGCGTCCGCCTTTAACATCGGTGGTGCAAGTTATGCGGGCGAAGTGACTGAGTATGCGGGTGTGCGTGGATTCAAATTCAATCACGCTAATTCACAAGTTTGGATTTTGTGGTCAAAGGATGGCAACACGCATGACATTACTTTGCCTGCCGAGTCATTTAGAACCGTGGATGTGTATAACAATCCGATGAGTAGCGGGTCTTCTTACAATATTGGCTATATGCCGATTTACGTTGAGATGGCACGCTAATTCACGTTAATAGAAGGGAGTAAAAATGAAAATAAACTCGCTAAAAAATACCGTAATCGCTGCGGGGTTGGCAACATTGATGATTGCCACCAACTTTCAGACCACGTTATCTGATAGCAAGACGCCGCGCGCTTCTTTGCCTATTGCGGTAAACACGTATAAGCCCAGCCCCAATATTTTTGGAATGGAAATAACGTGGGGTGATCAATTTCCTAAAGCCTCAATGGCAAACGTAGGCTGGTTGCGTGACAACCACTATGCCATCAAGTGGGGCGAGATCGAAGGCGCGCCCGGCGCGCGCAATTGGGACACTTCTGCTGCGCTACAAAATGCGTTGGCACTGGCGGTCAATGCGTCAAAAAATGGCGTGACCTATATGCCAACCATACGTGGCACGCCGCCATGGGCGAGCAAATACTCCGTAGTAGATTACACCTGCGGACCCATCGCGCAGAGCGCCTTTGATGCGTTTGGCAATTTCATGTTTGACCTCGTCTCGCGCTATAGCAAAGAGCCTTACAACGTCAAGTACTGGGAATTGGGCAACGAGCCTGACAAAGCTTATTCAAGCGTTGGAGCTGTTCCATATGATGTTTGGGGTTGCTGGGGTGACGCCAATGACGATTACTTTGGCGGCAGCTACTACGGCGAGATGCTCAAAAAAGTGTACCCGCGCATCAAGGCGGCTGACCCTAGCGCACAAGTTGTTATTGGTGGTTTGCTCATGGGGTGTAACCCCAACAAGACGACAGGAAGCGGTTCTTGCGACACTGCCGATAAACGCAAAGCAGGGAAATTTCTCGAAGGTATATTAAAGTCAGGCGCAGGTAACTCATTTGACATTGTCAACTTCCACGCATACGACTACCTTCAAAGCACAGCACAAGTTGGCAACTACAGTGCAGCCGATTGGGACTCTTCATGGACGACGACAGGCCCGATCATTGAGGCGAAGGTGGCTTTTATTCGCCAACTTTTGTCGCAATATGGTGTATCAAGTAAACCATTGATGAATAGCGAAACAGCCGCGTTGTGTTTGGGTTGCGGTACAGCGTTTTATCCATCAGTCGAGCCATCAAAGGCTGCCTACATGGCGCAAGCGGGTGCAATGGCAAAGGCAGAAGGCTTGATCGCAAACATTTGGTATGGCTACAACCCGGGTTGGAATCAAACAGATTTAGTAAGCCAAGACGGCACAGTCAATGATGCCTACAAGGCGCTACTCAACGGCACCAGCCAAATCGGTGATGCGCAATTTGTAAGCAAAGTCACCAGCTATAGTGGCGTCAAAGCCTATGAGTTTTTGCGACGTGGTCGAAAGGTCTGGGTTATGTGGTCACTTGGCATGGGTCCCGTCTCAGTCAATTTGCCCTCGGCGCCATCGCAAATTGTTGATGACGTTGGTAACATCTTGACCGCTTCACAGACAGTGCAACTCACACCGCACCCACTTTATATTGAGTTTCCGTAGTATTTACGTGTGATTGCGTTTTATTAATTGGAGTTCACTTTCATAGTGAACTCCAATTTTTTTTATTTGCTTTTGTATACTCGGTTTTGTGACGAATAAGTCGGATGCTGAAACACTCATTCACCATTTGCGCGAGCGATTTGGGGTATCGGGTTTTCGCCATGGGCAGCTTGATGCAATCAGCGCGGCGCTCAATGGACGCGATGCGCTTGTCGTCATGCCAACTGGCAGCGGCAAATCATTGATCTATCAATTTTGCTCAGTTGAATTGCCCGGCAGCGCCATCGTCATATCGCCGTTGATCGCCTTGATGAAAGATCAAGTAGATAGCCTGCAACGACGTGGCATCTCGGCAACTTTCATTAACAGCGCCATCAACACCGCCGAGCAAGCCGCGCGCACCCATCAAATGAGCGAGGGCGCATATCGCCTTGTTTACATCGCGCCCGAGCGCCTGCGCAACCTCGCATTTTTGGAGGCGCTCAGCCAGACGCAAATCTCACTCTTGGCGGTGGACGAGGCGCACTGTATCTCACAGTGGGGGCATGACTTTCGCCCCGACTATCTGAGCATCGGCGCGATGCGTGAGAAGCTAAACATACCTGTGACGATGGCGCTGACGGCGACGGCGACGCCGCAAGTGCAAGAAGACATCGTGGCTCAGCTTGGTTTGCGCCGACCCGCAAAAGTCATCACTGGATTTGCGCGCCCCAATCTTGTGTTTCATGTGCGTAATGCCATAGATGAGCGTAGTAAGCTCAACGCGATTCGCAAAGTGCTGAGCGCAGTCAAAGGCTCAGGCATCATTTACGTCGGCACGCGGCGCGAGGCAGACGAGCTGAGTGATGTGCTGGTATCCGAGCTGGGTGTGCCGTCATTTGTCTATCACGGGGGAATGGAAAAGTCGGCGCGCACACTGGTGCAAGATGCATATCTCAATCAGCCAAACGCGGTCATGATTGCTACAAACGCATTTGGCATGGGCGTAGATCGCCCCGATGTGCGATTTGTTATCCACTACAACCTACCCGGCACACTTGAGGCTTATTATCAAGAGGCGGGCCGTGCAGGACGCGACGGCAAAATCTCGCAGTGCATGTTGCTGTATGCGCCACAAGATCGCAACTTGCAAGAGTGGTTTATCGAAAATGATGCGCCCTCACAAAATGAATTGACACGGTTGCATCAGACGATTGTGACGCGCGCAGCTGATGGCGTATCGCGTATTTCTGACGATGATCTCATTCGCATCACAGGGTTACCCGAGGTCAAATTTCGCGTGGGCTTGTCACAGCTTGAGCGCGTAGGCGCGATTAGACGCATGCGCGAGTCGGTTGGCTACAGCATTGGCGACTTGACCGAGGACGCTATGCTGTCAATCAGGCGCGATGTCGAAATGCGCCGCGCGCATAAACGCAGGCAACTTGACAAGATGGTGTCCTTTGCTGAGACGACTACGCGCTGTCGCCAACAGATGTTGCTCGATCACTTTGGCGATACGAGCAAATTAAGCTCAAAGCCGTGTTGCGATTTTTGCATACGCGAGGCGCGTGGCGAGCCGCATCCAAACTATCAAAAGCAAGCGCCGCTCGAAAAACCAGATCAACCCAAGCTCGATTCTGTCTCGCAGTCGGCTGAGCTGTTTGCGCAAGGCATGACGATCAAAGAAGTCTCAGTGCGTCGCGGATTGGTGCTTGGCACGATATATCAGCATGCGGCGCAACTCATCCGCGATGGCAAGCTTGACCTGTATCGCGTCGTCACACGCGAAGAAGAAATACAAATTCGAGGCGCCATTCTCCAAGCAGGTGACACCGACAAGCTCACGCCGATAAAAATGTTGCTGCCTGAGTCAATGGATTACGGCGTCATACGCTGTGTGCTGGCGATGACCCTGCGCGAAAAAGATGAGCGTGCATCGTGAACCGCACGTTGGTGTTTGTGCCGACCTACAATGAGCGCGATACCGTCGGCACACTCGTTGAACAACTCATGGCGTTGCAGGCGTCGTTTGACGTGTTGTTTTGTGATGATGGCTCACCCGATGGCACCGGCAAATTGCTGCAATCGCTTGCGAGCCAATTCACCAATCTGCAAGTGATCGAGCGCGCGGGCAAACTTGGCATTGGCAGCGCGCACAAGCTCGGCATCCGTTACGCCTATGAGCGTGGCTATGACACACTTATCACGATGGATTGTGACGGCACGCATCCGCCACAACATATTCCGGAATTTTTGGCGTCACCTGCGACAGTCGCAGTCGGCTCGCGCTACATGATCAAAGACAGTTTGAGCGAATGGACTTGGATGCGCCGACTGATGACGCGCGGCGGACATTTGCTGACGACGCAGTTGCTGCGTATGCCATACGACGCATCGTCAGCCTATCGGCGTTACGCATTGCCGCGCATCCCGCAAAAAATTTTTGAGCGCGTGCAAGCTGATGGATATGGATTTTTCTTTGAGAGCTTGTATGCGTTGCATGTGAATGGCATCTCGATAGATGAAGTTGGTATCCGATTACCTGCGCGCAGCGGCGGGCGCAGCAAGATGTCTCCGCGTGAGGCTGCCAAAGGCATCAGCCGACTCTTTGAGCTGTGGTGGCAAGTCACGCGCAGCCGCAAGCGATATGTTATTGGAGATTGATAGATTGTGAGAATGACAAATGCTTCATTCAAAATAACTGTCGCAGCAATAGCGATTTGTATTGTTGTGGTCGCTTCGCCGCAGTTGTTGTATCCGTTGTGGTTTGATCAGGGCGCGTTTGCGGCATGCGCCAATGTCATTCGCAGCGGTGGCGCTTTTTTGCGCGACTGTTGGGAGGTGCGCGGTGTGCTGACGCCGTTGTTGTATGTCTTGCCGTTGTCACTCGCGCCCGATGGCACGACTGTACATATCGCGGTGCATGCGTTTGATTTGATGTGGCAGATTGCCACGGCGGTCTTGATTGGCATTTATGCGCGTCGCAAATTTGGTGCGATGACGGGCGTGGCGGCGGGTGCGCTGTATGGCTTGATGTATGCCAGTCTCAACTATTGGGCGACAGCACAGGCTGAGGGCTTTGCCAATTTGTTTTTTGTCGGCGCGATGTTGCTGGCTGATCTAGGGCATGAGGGCAGCCCATTGCGCTCACGCACATACGCATTGCTCGCCGGCGTCTGCAGCGGAATATTATTTTGGGCGAAATATCCGTTTGTCGTTTTTGTGTTGTTTGTGTTGTGGCTGACGCCGCCGCGACTGCGTTGGCAAGTTGTGACGGGTTGCGTAATTGCGCTGTTGATCGGCGCATTGTATTTTGTGTTGAATGGCGCGGTTGCTGATCTACGTGCACAGCTTCAATATGATCTTGCCACATTCAATGCCACCTCACTGCAAGAGCGTTGGCATTGGTTCACTACTGTGTTTTGGGTTGAGGTGAAAGCGTTTGTTGCTATGGGTAACACGCCAACCGCCGACTGGAAAAACACTGTGCAGCAATTGGATGTGTTGGGACGCGGCTATCCATTTATTTTTAGTGCGGCGATATTGAGCGCGTTTGTTAATTTGGCGACACGCGCATTTCGGCGTGCGCAGATCGTGACGCTGTTGTATTTTGTGTTTGCGGTCGCGCTCAATGTATGGCAAGGTCATTCGTATCGTTATCACTTTGTCATCATCTTGCCGCCGTTAGCGCTGCTGACTGCGGCGTTACTGAGTGCGCGAGCGCGTGATGAGCGGCGAGCCACATTCTCTCGGCAATCACTGTTTGGCGCTGTGATGGTGTTGCTCGCCTGCGTTGGCATGATCGCGGCGATGCTGCCGTGGCTGCGAGACGCATTCACCAATGTCATCATCGAACGCAAGTCGCCGCGCGCGATGTTGATGGAGTCGCGCCTCGCGGACTATTTGACATTGGCGGAGTGGCTGCAACAGCATAGCGCGCCGACTGAGACGATCAGCGTGTTTAGCGATGTGCCTTCTATTTACACACTCGCGCAACGCGCAAATGCGACGCGCTTTCCGTATATGCGTTGGGCGGATGAAGCGGGCGATGCGCGCATCAAAACGCTGTACGCTCGACAGTTGCTTGACGATTTGTCACGCAACCATCCGCGTTATTTCATTCTGAGCAAAGATAATTTTCCTTGGCAAGAAGCGCGATTCATCAGCACATGGAAGTCGCTGGCTGAAGTCAATCAATACGTCGAGCAAAACCATCATTACATCAGCGACATCGGCGCGTTTGTTGTGTTTGAGCGCAATTGATTTCGACCGCTTTTTATTACGCCTGTATAAACTCGCTGTACAAGCTCTGAAAATGATGCACGCCATTTTCGCGTTGGGCGCAAAAACGACCTTGTGTGTAAACACCGACTTGCATATTGCGCCAGACGGCATCACAGATCTCGGCATCCTCACGTTGGATCTCGTCGCTAAACTCAATAGAGTCATTGAGGCGATCCCACGACTCGGGCGGAGCATCCTCTGAGTAGAACCACTCGAAGATAACTTTTGTGCGGCCGTGTGATAACGGCACAACCACATTGATCTGAAGCATGCCCATGTAAATGTTGAGCATGAAATTTGGAAAGATCCAGTAATACAACGCTTGATCGTCACCACTCATCGTGATATACACGCGTCCGCTTTTATCCTCTGTGCGCGTGGGGCGGATCGGCGCATACTGTGACGAGTAATAGCGAAAGGTGTCTACGCGATATTGCGCATAATCAATTTCACGATACAGTCCCGGGTGCGCAATCGGCACGTGATAGCCCTCGAGATAGTTGTCAATGTAGACTTTCCAATTTGCATCCACGAAATAATCGTGACGCTTCATCGAGCGCATTTTGTCAAAGCGAAATTTTGAGGTCTCGTGTGGAATTTTGCCGAGCACGGTTAGCAGATCAGGCGCGTTGCCATCCAAATTCACAAATACAAAATTGCCCCACGTTGCAGTGCGAATTGGCATCAATGAAAAATCACATGGATCGAAATTTTGTGTGCCTTCCATCTCAGGCGCGTTTTTGAGTGTGCCATCGAGACCATATAGCCAGCCGTGATATTGACACTGCAGCGATTTGCGATTGCCAAAGCCTTTGGCGACGACGCCTGCGCGATGTCGGCAAATGTTGTAAAACGCACGCACAACTCCATCGGTGCCGCGTGTGACGACGACCGGAGTGCCTAGCACATCTACCGCGACAAAACTGCCCGGATGTTTGAGCATGTCGAGCGAGGTGGCGTATTGCCACGTTGCATTAAACACTTTGACGCGCTCTTCTTTGAGCATGTCAGGGGCGGTGTAGAACTGGACTGGGAGCGTGGCGGCTTGCGCGTGATCAGGATTAATTAGAGATGAGGACATACATTGCGCAGTGTATCAAACATGGTAATGAAACCTTATTTTGCTGCAAATGTCATTTGCCAAAAAATGAATACGCCCTCATAATATCGTCCAATGTCCCGTGAAATCGAGACCGTAACGGTCAGCCCTCCAGACGCTAAGCTTGGCGCGCCGCAAATGAGTGTGAGCAATATCTCATTGCGTTTTGGTGGCGTAAAAGCGCTCAACAGTATTAGCTTCAATGTGTATCCAAAAACGATCCAAGCCATTATTGGTCCTAATGGCGCTGGCAAGACGAGCATGTTGAATTGCATCAGCGGCTTGTATAAGCCGCAAGAAGGCAGCATCACCTTTGAAGGCAAAAACTTGATTGGCATGCAACCGCACGATATAGCCAAGCTGGGAATCGCGCGTTCGTTTCAGAATATCGAACTATTTAGACACATGAGTGTAGTAGATAACTTGATGCTGGGTCGCCACATTCACATGAAAAGTGGCGTGCTGAGCGGCGGGCTGTACTGGGGCGCAGCACAAAAGGAAGAAATCAAACACCGCGAAGTTGTCGAGCATGTAATTGACTTGTTGGAGATTCAGCATATACGCAAACAACCTGTGGGCGCGCTTGCATATGGCTTGCAAAAGCGTGTGGAATTGGGCCGCGCGCTGGCGATGGATCCGCAACTGTTGTTGCTCGATGAGCCAATGGCGGGTATGAATAGCGAAGAGAAAGAAGATATCGCGCGTTTTATTCTTGATATCGCGGAGGAACGACAGATCACCATCGTGCTGATTGAGCATGATATGGGCGTTGTCATGGACATCAGTGATCGTGTCGCCGTGCTAGATTTTGGTCGTTTGATCGGTGATGGCACGCCCGACGAAGTCAAAAATAATCAAGCCGTCATTGATGCGTATCTTGGCAAGGAGCACTAAACATGGACGCGCCTCAAACTCTCCCTCAACATCTCTTTGTGCAAGCCGCAAAACTCGGCGACCGCCATGCGCTGCGTGAAAAGGAATTTGGTATCTGGCAGACCGTGACGTGGCGCCAGTTTGCTGAGCATGTGCGCAACTTTGGTTGCGCACTTAAGTCGCTCGGTGTGCAGCGCGGCGACACGGTGGCGATACTGGGCGATAACCGCCCCGAATGGCTCTACGCTGAATATGGCGCGCAAGCCATTGGAGCAAAATCAGTTGGCATCTACTCTGACTCTGCTGCGCAAGAAGTCAAGTATGTGATTAATGCGAGCGAGGCGCGCGTCATCGTCGCGGAGGATCAAGAGCAGGTAGACAAAATCCTCGAAGTATGGGACGAGATAAATTTGCCCGACAAACCCATTCTCAAAGTCATCTACTACTATCCAAAGGGCATGCGCAATTACCGCGAGCCTTTTTTGATCCACTTTCCTGATTTTGAAAAAATCGGCAAAGCATGGGATGAAAAACATGCGGGTGAATTTGAGCGCGAGTTGGCGGCAGGTCGCGCCGACGACGTTGCCATTCTCAGCACAACGAGTGGCACTACGGGCGTGCCAAAGCTCGCTATGCTGACGCATCGAAATATCGCCTCGCAAGGCCAAGCATTGGCGCAATGTGACCCGATGGGCGCAGGCGACGAGTATCTGTCATTTTTGCCGCTGGCGTGGATCGGCGAACAGCTCACCAGTGTGTCGCGCGGCGTGCAAGATGCGTTTGCGTTGAGCTTCCCCGAAAGCTCAAGCACGGTGCAGCAAAACATCCGTGAGATCGGCCCGACGGTGATGTTTGCGCCGCCGCGTATTTGGGAGAATATGCTCAGCACCGTGCAGGTCAAAATTCAAGATACGACGCCGCTCAAACGCAAATTTTATGAGTGGGCGATGCAGCAGGGTTATGCAATGGCTGATGCGCGATTCACCAAAAAAGCGCCGAGTACAGCCGCAAAAGCGGGTTATTGGCTGGCGCGAATGACTGTATTTGAAGAGCTAAAAGATTTGCTCGGGCTGCGCAAGATCAAGCGCGCTTACACGGGTGGCGCAGCGCTCGGTCCGGATGTGTTTCGTTTTTATCACGCGATGGGGGTCAACCTCAAGCAAGTATTTGGACAGACCGAGAGCGCTGGACTCAGTGTGATTCACCGCGATGGCGATATCAAATTTCAAACGGTCGGCACGCCATTGCCTGAGACGCAAGTGCGCGTGATAGACAGTGGCGAGATTTTGGTCAAAAGCCCAGCCATATTTATCGGCTATTACAAAAATCAAAAAGCCACTGATGAAGCGCTTGATGATGGCTGGCTGCACACCGGTGACGCCGGTTATTTTGATGATGATGGCCACCTCATCGTGATTGATCGCGCCAAAGACGTGATGTCTCTGACAGACGGCACCAAATTCTCACCGCAGTTTATTGAGAACAAGCTGAAGTTTAGCCCGTATGTGCGCGAGGCAGTTGTGTTTGGCGGCGAGCTAGAAAAGAACAGCGAATACGCGCGGCATTTGCCCTACGTGACGGCGTTTTTGAATATTGATTTTGGCAATGTCGGCAAATGGGCGGAGAACAACAAAATCGGCTACACGACCTACACTGATCTCGCGCAAAAGCCGGAGGTGTACGCCCTCATTCGCAAAGACGTCGAACGCACCAATGCCGACTTGCCAGCGTCGGCGCAGATCAAACGCTTTGTGTTGCTGCACAAAGAGCTCGACGCCGACGACAACGAGCTGACACGCACGCGCAAAGTGCGGCGCGGGTTTATCGCAAATCGCTACCGCGATATCGTAGACAGCATGTATGGCGATAAAGACTCGGTGCCTGTCGAGACCGTCATCACATATCAAGACGGGCGCACGGCACGCATCGCCACCACACTCAAAGTCGAGCGCACGTAGATCAATCGTTGATCTGTTTGTAAAAATATGACTCTCAAATCTGACCTTGAGATTGTGCGTGAGCGTCGCGCGACGATGCACAGCGAGAGCGTGCTAGAGCCGCCGTATGTTTTTGCGCCGATCCGCGAGCGTTATGGGAATGATGCTTCGCACTTTGGCGATCTGTGGTTGCCGCCGACCGCTGCGCCGCACAAAGTGGTCGTCTTTATTCATGGGGGCTATTGGCGCGCCAAATATGGCTTGGAACATGCAGGTTGTGCGTGTCATGCGTTGTCACAGCTTGGCTACGCCGTCTGGCAAATCGAGTATCGCCGCATCGGCAACGGCGGCGCATATCCAAACACAATGTTGGATGTCGCGCGCGCAATTGAGCATCTGCGCGTGATCGCGCCGCAATATGCGCTTGATCTCGATCAGGTCGTGCTCATGGGACATTCGGCGGGCGGGCATCTCGCGCTGTGGTACGCCGGCGCGGCGCATCTGCCTGCTGATAGTGAATTGCGCGTCGAGCGTCCGTTGCACACGCGCGGCATCGTTGCGCTCGCGCCAGTCACAGATGTATTTGCTGCGTATGAAGCCAATGCCAGCAACGGCGTAGCGATTGAGTTTATCGGCGGCAGACCCGGCGAGTATGCGCGGCGCTATGCGCACTCATCGCCGCGGTCATTGGTGCCGTTGCGCACACCGCAGATTCTCATTCACGGTACAAATGATGACTCAGTGCCATATGACATGAGCGTCAAGTACGTCTCGGTCGCGCGCGCGGCGGGCGACGACGCGCGCCTCATCACACTCGAAGGGCAGGGGCATTTTGAGGTGATTGATCCGTGGTCGGACGCGTGGCAGCAGGTCGTCGGTGCGGTCAAACATTATATTGGCTGAGTAATCCATTCTCAAAATCGAGAACTGACAACCAATAACTGACACCCGAAAACCAATTATGAGTCACTCACTCGTCACTGTCGAAGAAATGCAATCGCTCGTGCATAAAGCCGAGTTTTTTGCGCAATATCGCGTCAAGGTCGAATCAGTCGGCGATGGCACCGTGACCGTGCGCGTGCCATTCAACGAAAAATACGTGCGACCGGGCGGCAATGTGCCGGGACCCGTGTATATGGCGGTGGCGGATTTTTCGATGTGGTTGGCGATCATGACCAAGCTCGGCATCAAACAAGAGTCGCTGCTGTCACTCACCTCTGAGCTGACGACTGCATTTTTAGGCGGCGCGCGACAGCAAGACTTTTTGTGCACGGCGACCATACTCAAGATGGGGCGACGGCTGATCTATGGCACGTGTGAGTGTCGCACCGACGACGGCAAATTGGTCACGCACCACACTGTGACCTATGTGCGCCCGACGAGTTAATATTAAATATTGCAATTGACTGCCTGAGTGGCTAGTGCGTGTTTAGACTTTCATACAGGTATACAGCTTATTGTGTTGGTAAATTTGAGCCAGTTGTAAAAAAGTTTTTACAACTGGCTCAAGGTGCCGAAATGATTGACCCACGACAACGAAAAACGGCGCTGATGGCTTTTGTGCTGCCAGCCGCTTTGTTTGTATTGGCTGTGATGCTGAGTTCCAGCTTTGTAGCTAATGCTGACACAACTTATGCGCCGCTGGCGCAAGCCACTCAACCGCCACGTCAGGTAAACCCTGACAAACCAACCGCAGACCACACAAAATTTGATATCCTGAAGCAAACATTTGCAACAGGTCCTGATGTAACGAAAGCCTGCCTCACCTGTCATACGGAAGCAGCTGATCAATTGCACAAGACCACGCACTGGACATGGGAGTACAAAAACCCACAGACAGGACAATTGGTTGGCAAGAAAAATGTCATCAATAATTTTTGCATTGCGCTTGAGACAAATGAGGCACGCTGCACAAGCTGTCACATAGGCTATGGATGGAAAGATGACACATTTAATTTTGCGTCGAAAGAAAATGTGGACTGCCTTGTGTGCCACGACACCACTGGCACGTATAAAAAATTCCCTTCTGGCGCAGGACACCCTGTTTATAAAGATACAGAGTTTCCAGCGGGTAGCGGCGTGATTTGGAAGCCGTTGAACTTGGCTGCAATTGCGCAGAAAGTTGGCAAGACCAGCACACAAACGTGCGGCACGTGTCACTTTTCGGGTGGTGGTGGCGATAGCGTCAAGCATGGCGACCTAGACCCCACACTTAATAAGGCTGACAAAAATCTCGACGTGCATATGGACAAGTCTGGCTTGAATTTCACATGTGCGACGTGCCATCAACCGACCAATCACAATATACCTGGTAGCCGCTATACAACGGTCGCAAAAGATACGCATGGCATAGATGTGCCTGGCGACACTGACCTCAATCGCGCAACGTGCGAATCTTGCCATGGCTCTGCGCCGCACAAGCTCGACATTCAGATCAACGGGCACGTGAATAAAGTAGCGTGCGAAACATGCCATATCCCGACTGTTGCCAAAGAGGATGCGACCAAAGTAAGCTGGGACTGGAGCACCGCAGGTAAGAAAGCGCCTGATGGAAAACTTATTCAAGTCAAAGACCCAGCCACTGGGCATATCACCTATGACACGCAAAAAGGTGACTTTATTTGGGTCAATGATTACGTGCCAGAGTTAGTTTGGTTCAATGGCAAGACGCGTTACTCGACAGTTGCGGACAACAAGATTGATGTTACTAAGTTGCCTGTAAAGGTAAACGAATTGAGCGGCAGCTATGCAGATGCCGATAGTCGTATATGGCCCGTGAAGCGCTTTGTTGCTAAGCAGCCTTACGACTCTGTCAATAACTCGCTTATTGTTCCTCACCTATTTGGCACAGATGACAATGCGTATTGGAAGGCTTATGACTGGAATAAAGCGCTCACGGCTGGCGCGACTGCCTCAGGGCAAAATTACAGCGGCAAATACGGATTTGTTGACACCGAGATGTACTGGGTGCAGACACACATGGTTGCGCCCAAAGAGCAAGCCGTAGCTTGCGAGTCGTGCCACACCAAAGCCCCAGATGGACGCTTGGCGAAGCTGACCGACTTCTACCTACCGGGACGTGACGCGAGTCCGTTGTTGGATGGCTTAGGTAT
>CAZVQE010000021.1:11249-14820 GCA_964628875.1 uncultured Anaerolineae bacterium | reverse complement strand
CCTTCGTGGATCGGCTTAAAGGCTTCTTTTTCGCGCGTTAGCACGTTATAGATTTGTTGGCTCATAGAGGTTTATTTTGAGAATGGGTTTTGAACAAAAAGCTAAAGCCGCCATTTTTTATAGACGGCTTAATGGAGCAGCGCTAATTACACGAATGCAAATTGGCGGCGGGTTGGCTCGGATGAGCGCGAAGCATGCTTTGCATTGTATCGCAGTTAGCCCTTCGCAAAAATCATGCGTCCAGCGGCGGTCTGTAGCACTTTGGTGACGGTGACGCTGACGGTTTTGTTGAGTAGCCGCCTGCCGTCATCCACCACGACCATTGTGCCGTCATCCAAATAGCCAACGCCTTGCGCGGCTTCTTTACCTTCTTGGACGATGGCCACGTTGATCTTTTCGCCGGGTAGCATGACTGATTTGACGGCGTTGGTTAGCTCGTTGATATTCAGCACCGTCACGCCTTGAATCGAAGCAACTTTGTTGAGGTTGTAGTCGTTAGTCATGATGATGCCGCCACGTTGCTTGGCGAGCATGACCAGTTTTTCGTCTACTTGCCGCGAACTGGCAAAGTCATCATCCACGATTTTGACGATCATGGGCGACTCGCGTTGTAGTTGATTGAGCGTCTCTAGCCCGCGGCGTCCGCGCGTGCGGCGCAACGTGTCGTTGTCATCCGCGATGTACTGCAGCTCATTCAGCACAAATCGCGGAATCACTAAATCGCCCCGCACAAAGCCTGTGGCGCAGATGTCAGCGATACGTCCATCAATAATGACGCTGGTGTCGAGCAATACTTGTTCGCGTTGTGTTGTCGAGCGCTCAAGATCACTCGCCGTGTGTCGAATGCCGGGCAAGCGGATATTTAGCGCTTGAAACACTTCTTTGTAGCGCGCGTTCATGAAGGTGACGCCCATAAACGCAAATACAACCGCTACTAGGGCGGGGATCACATTGCGAAATGGCTCAGGCAATGTTGTCAATGGAATTACTAATAAAGCTGATAACACAAGCCCGATTACCAAACCGATAAAATCAGCCAATACTTGCGCAAGGCTGGCTTTAGTCAGGCGCTCGATCAATGTATTTATGGGTTGTTGTAAAAATTTTGGAAATAAATAAATTCCGATAAGACCTAATATCAAAGCCAACAACACATTTTTGATGATCGGCGCGTCTATGGGCGGCGGCAAATTAAATGGCAGCAGATTGCCCAACGCCCAACCTAACACGCCAAATAAGATGCCCCCGCACAACCTTAATAAATAATTGAGTGAAGTGCGCATAACGGGGCGATGTTAGCACAGCAAGCTCCTCGCAATTCAGACCAAATTCATACTGTCAAATTCGAGGTTATTTGTATACAAAGTTATTTGTGTTAAAATCTTGATTGGCTGCTAGCGAAATTGCCTTTGTCGGTTTTCTTTCATTCTTCAGTTGGTCTTCCTCCGAATTCCCCTGACTTGATCCGATTTCCAGATATTGCTTACGAACGCAGCAGCGAAAATTTTTTATTGCAATGTTCGCCCATTTGGGCGCGCATTGCCGGAGACACAACAAAATGAATCTAAAACTGTACGTGGGCAATCTAGCCTATAGCGTGACCGAAGAGCAACTGCGCGAGCAATTTGCTCAAGCCGGCGAAGTCAAGTCTGTTTCGATCCCAATGGATCGCATGACGGGTCAGCCCCGCGGCTTTGCGTTTGTCGAGATGGCAGACGAGACTGCGGCGGTCAAAGCCATTCGCTTTTGCAATGGCGTTGAGTTGGCTGGACGCACCTTGCGCGTGAATGAAGCCAAGCCGCCTGAGGCGCGAACCGGTGGTGGCGAGCGCGGCGGATTTGGTGGCGGCAACCGCGGCGGCGACCGTGGTGATCGCGGTGGATTCCGTGGCGGAGATCGCCGCGGTGGCGACCGACGCTCGTTCTAGTTCGTCGTTACACACGTAAGCTAAGAGGCGAATGGAATTTTCCATTCGTCTCTTTTTTATTTTTTGACGAATGTCTAAATGATAAAAAATCGTAACGCGGTGCGCGCGATCTTGCTCACGCCAGAAAATGAAATTTTGTTGATGCGCATTCATGCCCCTCAAGGCGGCGACCCGTTTTGGATTGCGCCGGGCGGAGGAATGGAAGATAGTGAAAATGTGGAGTCCGCCTTGCGCCGCGAGCTGCGTGAGGAGCTTGGCTTACTAGACTTTACGATAGGCGCGCTAGTTTGGCGCAGACAGCATACTTTTAATTGGGGCGATGTGCGATTGTGTCAGCGTGAGCAGTTTTACATCGTGCATACAAATCGGTTTGCGCCGCACATGACCGATCAAGTTGAGGCGCAAGTACTAGAGCAGTTTCGTTGGTGGCGTATCGCGGATCTAGCGCGCACCTCTGAACAATTGACGCCTCGCTCGCTCGCTGACATCGTGGAGCGATACCTGCGTGATGGCGCTCCTTTGTCATTACCCGATGTTGAGGTGCTGGTAGATTAAAACCCAACCTCCGAGTAACGTACGCCACTTGGCGCCCAATTCAACAACACATCACGCACATACGGCACGATGTTAATGGGTAGCGCAGCGCGCGAAAACCATGTGAGGTCGTCGCACTTGTGCGGCTCAACGATGCGCACTGCGCCATTCCACGCGCGCGCCTCAAAAAAGAAATCGTAATAAATGCGGTCAGCGCTGCGGCGATGCATGACATGCACAAATGTGCAATCGTCGGCGTGCAGCACGACGCCTATCTCCTCGCGCGACTCGCGCAGTACAGCGTCTGTTGCTGATTCGCCCCATTCCACATGACCCGCAACAAGGCTGTAGTAGCCATCCATAAAACCCGTATTAAATCGGCGCTGCAACAATACGCGATCTTGCTCGTCGCGCAAAATCAGATACCCCGCCGAATATTGAAAGTGTGGAATATTCATGTGTCTTTCTTGATTATCGTGGTTGCATTACACTCTGGCACTTCATGCTTGCTACTTTACGTGCTGTTTATCGCACCGTTGCGATTGTCTTGATTACTCTGTTTGCGTATCTTGCGCTCGAGGTCGGCGCGCTATTTGCGCGCAAAGATCGCCGCGCATGGACAATGCGTTGCGCGCGAGATTGGGCGCGTAATGTCGCCACAGCCTGTGGCGTGCAACTTACCAAGATCGGCGAGCCACCGACTGCGCCGTATTTCTTTGTCTTTAATCATCTGAGTTACGTAGATGTCATTCCGTTGCTGGCATTTTTAGATCGCCCGCTCGTCGCGGCGCGACATGATTTTGCGAATTGGTTTGGGCTCGGCTTTATCGCGCGGCGCGCCGACGCCTGTATCTGGGTGCATCGTACCAACTTTAATGCGATGCCTGCCATTACCGAATTGATGGCGCAAGGGCTACGCAACGGCGATGGACTTGTGATGGCGCCCGAAGCCACTACAACGCGTGGCGACAAAGTCTATCCATTTCACGGCACGTTGCTTGAGCCAGCCGTGCAACTAAACGCGCCAGTGCATTATTGCGCGTTGCGTTATGAGACGGGCGCTGACGACCCAGCAGCATGGAAGATCGTCAACTGGTGCGAAGACATCAG
>CAZVQE010000021.1:5146-11239 GCA_964628875.1 uncultured Anaerolineae bacterium | reverse complement strand
TTTTGGCGCTGAGCCGATCTCCGCTGACAACCGCAAAGTACTAGCGCGTGAGCTCCATGCGGCGGTGAGCGCAATCTACGAGCCGATGCTGTAGCGTGCCGCGCAAAAAAAGAAATCGGACGAACTGCAATTTGCCGTACGCCCGATTCCACAAAACCAAACGCAAACTACGCGCGAGAGATGGCTGTCATCAGTGCGCGTTTAGCGGCGACACTCGCCAGATGCACGCGATACTCGCCAGAGGCATAGTGATCGCCCATCGGATCTTGGATCGCTTTTGCAACCAATGCGGCGGCGATGGCGATATTGTCTGCGCTTGGTGCTTTGCCTTTGAGTGCATTCTCTGCGTCCACACAGCGCACCGGATTTTTGGTTGCGCCGCCGACATACAGACTCACGCTTGAGCATACGCCACCACTAACTGACACGAGCGCTGCAGCGCCTGCTACCGAGTAGCCTGAGGCTGGATGTGCGATCTTGTGATACGCGCCGCCTGTGCCTTTGCCATAGGTCGGTACGCTGACAGAGGTGATGACCTCATCGGCTTTGAGTGATGTCGTAAACAAATCAACAAACAAACTGCTGATCGGTATCGTGCGAATGGCATCTGCGCCGATGACAGTCACGTGACCTTCTAGCGCCGATACCGCTACAGGGTAATCTGCCGCCGGGTCAGCATGCGCCAGACTGCCGCCGATAGTGCCGCGATTGCGCACCTGCGGATCACCAATGAGGCTAGCCGCCTCGGATAGTAAGCCGCAATGTTTTTGCACGTCTCTGGATGCGGCCACCTGCGCATGCGTTGTCGCCGCGCCAATGGTGAGCGTGCCGTCTGCTACTTTGATGCCGTGCATCTCGCTGATGCGACTGACATCAATGAGCAACGCGGGTTGTGCAAGGTGCAACTTCATGGCAGGCAAAAGGCTATGTCCGCCCGACACCAATTTTGCGTTCGGATTTTTCTTGAGTAGCGCGGCAGCTTCGTGCACATTGCTTGCGCGATGGTAGTCAAAATTTGCTGGATACATTGATACTCCTTCTACACGTCATCTTTACTTCTGCATGGCATTCCATACTTTTTCGGGGGTGAATGGCATATCCAAATGGCGTACGCCAAATGGGGCGAGCGCATCCATCATGCCGTTGGCAACGCACACTGTGCTGGTGATCGTGCCCATCTCACCTGCGCCTTTGACGCCGAGCGGGTTGACCGGCGAAGGGGTCTCGGTGCGACCCGTGTCAATCATCGGGAAGAAATGCGCGCGTGGCATGGCGTAATCCATGAGCGTTGTTGTCAGCAATTGACCATCATTGTCATACACACCTTGCTCCCACAGCGCTTGTCCGACACCTTGCACAATGCCGCCTTGCACCTGACCTTCGACGATCATTGGGTTGACAACATTGCCGACATCTTCGACGGCGGCGTACTTGAGGATCTTGGTTGCGCCAGTGTCTTTGTCCACCTCAAGCAAGCAGATGTGCGCACTGTTTGGGAATGTGAAGTTGCCCGGATCCCAAAACGACTGCTCTTCGAGTCCCGGCTCGATGCCATGCGGCAGGTTGTGTGCCGTATAAGCTCCAAGCGAAATATCAAAGAAACTCTTGCGCTTGCTGGGAGAGCCCTTCACATACGCACCGCCATTCTCACGGTCATACACCACATCTTCCGGCGCAGCTTCGAGCTGATGCGCGGCGATCTTGATTGCCTTCTCGCGCACCTTTTTGGCTGCCATAGCAATGGCAGTGCCGCCGACAGCAAGTGAGCGCGAGCCATAGCTGCCCATGCCAAATGGCACTTTGCCGGTGTCCCCATGCACGATGTCAATGTCTTTCATCGAGAGACCCAACTCGTCAGCAACCAATTGCGCAAAGGTCGTCTCGTGTCCTTGTCCATGTGTGTGGCTACCAGTCATGACGCTGACCTTGCCGGACGGGTGCGCGCGGATGATGGCGCTCTCCCAAAAACCAACTGCCGAACCTAGCGCGCCAGCCACCTTCGAGGGTGCGGGACCAGATGCCTCGACGCACGTGGCGATGCCGATGCCAACCACGCGCCCTTGCTTGCGCATGTCGTCGCGCATCTTGACAAGGTCGTTGTAGTGCGACACCTCAAGGATTTTGTCGGTCAACGCGTTGTAGTTGCCGCTGTCATACTGCATGACTACTGCAGTCTGGTAGGGGAATTCGTTGGCTTGGATGTAATTGTTGCGGCGAAATTGAATCGGATCCATATTCAATTTGCGTGCCGCAAGATCAATCATGCGCTCGACGACGTAGGCTGCCTCAGGGCGACCTGCGCCGCGATAGGCGTCAACGGGAACTGTGTTTGTCATCGTGGCGTACGTGATTCCATAAATCAATGGAATCTTGTATAAGCCTGACAACAAGCAGTGATAAAACGCCGTCGGAATGAGCGGCGCAAAGGTGCTGATGTATGCGCCGTGATCGGCGTAGGTCTCGACCAAGAGCGCGTTAATCTTGCCACCCTTGAGTCCCATTTTTGCGGTGGTTACGTGATCGCGTCCTTGTGAATCGGTGGTGCTGCTTTCGGTGCGCGTGGCGACCCATTTGACAGGTCGGTCAATAGCACGCGACACCCATGGCAGGATGATCTCCTCAGGATAGTGAAAAATCTTGCTGCCGAAACCGCCACCGACATCGGGTGAAATCACGCGCCACTTATGCTCAGGGATGCTATTGAGCGTAAACGCACCTAGTAGCAAACGAATCGGATGCGGGTTTTGGCTGGTCGTCCACAAAGTCATTTCTTCGGTGGTGCGATTCCAGCTAGCGACTGCTGCGCGCGGCTCCATCGCGTTTGGAATCAAGCGTTGGTTGATAAGGTCAAGCTCGACAACTTGATCAGCTTCGCTCAACGCTTTTTCGACTGCGGCTTTGTCGCCGAGGGGCCACTCATAGGTGACGTTGTTTGGCACGTCGTCGTGCAGTTGTGGCGCTCCTTTTTGTGCGGTTTTCTTTGCGCCGATGCTGGCGGGCAGTGGCTCATAATCCACATCAATCAGCTCAAGCGCATCTTCGGCGATAGCTGCGGACTCAGTCACGACGCACGCAACGGCATCACCGACGTGACGCACTTTGTCGCCGACGGGCTGCAGGGGCCAACGGGCTGGCACTTTGATATTCGGTACGTTCCAACCGCAGGGCAGCTTGCCGACGCCGCCATCTATCAAATCTTGTCCTGTAAAGACAGCAATGACACCCGGATGCTTGGTGGCTTTGCTGACGTCTACTTTTTTAATTTTGGCGTGCGCGTACGGACTGCGCTTGATCGCAAGATACGACATATTTGGCAGCGTGACATTAGCAACATAGCCACCTTTGCCTTGAATAAAGCGCGGGTCTTCGACGCGCTTAATGGATTGTCCAACTAATTTAGCCATATTATTTTCTCTCTTGTTTCAGAAGCGGAGTCTTACTTAATCAGCTCTTTTTGCGCCGCCAATGCTGACTTGATGATGTTTTGATAGCCGGTGCAACGGCAGATGTTGCCCTCTAGGTTGGCGCGAATTTCTTCTTCGCTTGCGTTTGGGTTTTGCTTGAGCATGGCGGTGATCGCCATAATCATGCCGGGCGTGCAATAGCCGCACTGCAAGCCATGATTGTCCCAAAAGGCTTGTTGCACGGGGTGCAATTTGCCGTTTTGTGCCAGCCCTTCGATGGTGGTCACTTGGCAGCCGTCGGCTTGCGCTGCCAACACGGTGCAACTTTTGACGGCTACGCCATCCAGATGCACCGTGCATGCGCCGCAGATGCTGGTATCGCAGCCAATGTTTGTGCCAGTGAGTCCCAATTCATCTCTCAAGAAATGACTGAGCAGCGTGCGCGACTCAATCTCGCGTGAATAGGGCTTCCCATTTACGGTCATACTAACTTTTACCTTCATGTTGTTCCTTTTTTTTAGATGATAAAAAATAAAACGCCTACTTCATTGAGCAGGCGTTCGATCCCTTGAGAGCTCATGCGCACGAATGGGCGTTTGTTTGGTGAATTAAAGCTGTGCGCGTCACAATATACATGTTATAGCATAGATATAACAAGTTTGCAAAAAAAGCCATTTGCGCACAAAACAACCGTTTGGATGTATTAATTCATCTGCGCGTAGGCGATGAAAAGCACAACTGAGATCACAAACCTGATTGCCGAGCCCTACGATGAGTGGCGACGCATGTTGCATTTCGTGCAATGGGGTGATGCGGCGCGTCAGGCGGTGATGCCAACTATTGAGGCACTGCTATCACGCGCGCGAGAGATGGTGGTTGGCACATACGATTATCTAGCGCACACACCTGAGACAGCCGCTATCCTGGGTTGGGAAGACAAAATTGACCCACAGCATCTCGAAGAACGTCGCCGATTTTTTGCAATATGGCTGTCGCGCACGCTAGGACTGGACACCAGCGAAGAGATGGCGTACTATCTTTTTCGCGCGGGCAAATTTCACGCCAAAGATGGCCCGCGCCAAATTCATGTGCCTGAGACGTATGTGACGGGCGCAATCAGTATGATGCTGAGCGCATTTGCGAGTTGCTTGGCAGATGCAAAGCTATCGGGCGAAGTGATTGCGTCAGCCATGAGCGCGTGGAGCCGTTATCTCAACGCGCATCTCAATCAGATGCTACTCGGCTATCGCGCGGCTCAAGATATGAAGCGCGGTGTGAACCCCATTCAGTGTTTGATCTTTGGCAAACTGCGCCCTGTCATCCAGACCGCGCAAACAGTAATTTGCACAGATGATGGCGCGCCTGTATCTGACCTGTTGCGCAAATTTTTTAACTACTATCCGCAAGCGCGCAAAGATGCGCTAGAGCCGATTTGGATCGCGCGTGACAAAAATTTGTGGCGCGAGGTACAGCCAAACTTTAAGCCACGCTATGGCTGGCGCGTCTTGCTCAACGGGCGTGACCTTGAGTATGCCGGCGGCTTTGAGACCCCGCTGAGCCGCGCCGACGAAATATCCATTTTTCCGCCCGGCAGGTAGCTGAGTTTTTGTTCGACATTTACGCACAAGGAGTTCAATTCAACTAGAGCAACGCAAATCAACACAACCCGTGACATCCGTCAATACGCGCCGCAAGGCGAATCAAATGAACAATTAAATTTTTTGGAGGTAACAAAATGAGTCTAGGTGGTTTTGCAGATCGTATCGGTCATATTGACCTGAGCAAGGGCGCGGTGGAATACAAACCCGTGCCAGAAGATTGGGCGCGCAAGTATATTGGCGCGCGCGGGTTGGGCGTGCGCTATTGCTACGAGGCGGGTCCAAAAGTTGATCCGTTGGGTCCGGATAACCTGCTGTGCTTTATGAATGGACCTCTGACTGGCTCAGAGGCGAACATGAGCGGACGTATGGCGATTGTGACCAAGTCGCCACTGACGGGCACGATTACCGACAGCCATCACGGTGGTTGGAGCGCGGCTCGTTTGCGCTGGGCGGGTTTTGACGGCTTGATTTTTAAGGGCAAGGCGAGCAAGCCCGTGTATGCGTATGTTGAGAATGGAACCGTCACCCTCAAAGACGCCAGCGACGTATGGGGCAAAGGCGTGCATGACACGGTCAAGCACTTCAAAGAGATGTATGGCGAAAAGGACCTGACCGTTATCGCTATTGGACAAGCTGGAGAGAATCAAGTCAAATTTGCGTGCTGGGTCAATGAAAACGATCGCGCGAGCGGACGCGGTGGCACCGGCTGCGTCGGCGGCAGCAAAATGCTCAAGGCGATTGTTATCAAGGCGACCAAGCAGATTGTCAAAGCCGCAGATCGCGATGCATGGAAGCCCGCACACTCTCGCGCACTCGAGACAATCATGGCTGAGCAAAATATCACCAGCCCGCGCAAGGGTGGACTGTCAGTGTATGGCACTAACGTGTTGATGAACATCACTAATAGCATTGGCGGATTGCCAACCAAGAATAGCCAAGTGACTGCGTATGGTGAAAACGCTGAAAAGATCAGCGGCGAGTATGTGAATGAGCATATCCTCGTGGCAAATCCGACATGTCACGCATGTCCGGTTGCCTGCAAGAAAGAAGTCGAGGTAAAAGAGGGTCCGTGGAAAGGCTTGCGCATG
>CAZVQE010000021.1:0-5136 GCA_964628875.1 uncultured Anaerolineae bacterium | reverse complement strand
GAGCGTCGAGTATGAGCCAGCATGGTCGGTTGGCGCAAACTGCGGCAACAATGACGTAAACACCGTTGCAAAGATGATTGATATGTGCAACGACTATGGCATGGACGCTATCGAAATTGGTCACCCGATCTCTGTGTGGATGGAAGCCAGTGAGAAAGGCTACACCAAAGACGCAGGCAAGCTTGCTTGGGGCGACATCATGGGTATGGTCGAGACCGCGCGCAAG
This sequence comes from uncultured Anaerolineae bacterium, assembly GCA_964628875.1. GTDB lineage: Bacteria > Chloroflexota > Anaerolineae > J036 > Brachytrichaceae > AQU-03. Next base: position 4,910 of record CAZVQE010000021.1, on the reverse strand, counting down.
ATTGCGATGCGCGAAGGACTCGGTAATGTGATGGCAGATGGCGCATTGCCAACTGCAAAGTATTTTGGTCACTCGGAGCTAGCGATGGTTGCTAAGGGGCAAGGCATTCCAGCCTATGATCCACGTGGTCTCAAGGGCATGGGTATCGCCTATGCCACGAGCAATCGCGGCGCATGTCACCTGCGCGCGTACACGCCTGCCGCTGAGCTCGGTGTTATGCCGTATGGTTCGTTAAAGGTGGACCCGCTCGCATGGAAAGGCAAGGGTGAATTGGTCAAGATTTTCCAAGACATTCACGCCTTCTCAGACAGCATGGACTTGTGCAAATTCAGCGCGTTTGCGATGGGCGCGGATGAATATGCCTCGCAATACTCGGCGATGGTCGGAGTGCCATTTACCGCAGCGGATGTGCTGACTGCTGGCGAGCGCATCTACAATCTCGAACGCCTGTATAACAATGAGGCGGGCTTTGGCGAAGGCAGTGACATGCTGCCAGCGCGATTTACCAAAGAAGCCTCAACCATGAAAGGCTCAGAGGGTCAGGTGTGCGAACTTGATCAAATGCTCGACGAGTATTACACTGCGCGCGGCTGGAAGAAAGGCGTAGTGCCAACTGATAAATTGATGGCATTGCAAGTGCCGTAATTGTTACTCACTTAATCAGTAAACGAAACCGCCGAGTATCTCTACTTGGCGGTTTTTTTATCCGCCACCACGGATGAGTTTGAGTTCGAGTTGTGGGCGTATCTTTTCGAGTGAATCGGGATCTCCCTCAAGTTGTAGTCGCACTTGTCTGATATGCAACGAGCCGAGTTTTTTGGATTCAGCCTCACTTGCGCGCGCGCGCCAACCATCCTTGCCAAACCAGCCATCGCCTAGCTCTACGCCGCCCAAATCTTTGAAGTACTCGCGCAATAGCCATGCAGGCAAACTGGGCAGCACCACATCGAGTGGCTCACGAAATGACTGTGACATTAGCTAGGTGATGACCCGCCGCCAACTGCTGGAAACAAATCAATCTCGTCGCTGACTTTGAGCGGGGTGTCAAGCAGCGTATCCATGTAGCGCACGTCACGCCCATTGATAAACACATGCACGTAGTTGTGCAGTTCGCCGCGCTCATTAAAAAATTCTTTTTGTAGCGGCGGATATCGCTCAATTAGTTCGTTCATTACATTGCGAATAGTCGAACCTTCGCCGCAGCTCACAGGTACATTTTTGCCACCGGTGATCTGGCGCAATGTCGCAAATACGTGGACAACCATCCACCGATTGTAATCGTGCTTTGCGCTTGCTTACGCTGTATGTTCGGCGCTTTGCAGATCAGCCCAATGCACGCCCTCACGCAGCATAAAGTAAGCGCCGAGCAACGTGACAGGCACCCATAGTACGACGTGCAGCGCCAGTGCGTAGGTCGCGGCTTGTTGGTCGGGGATGCCGCTCGCGACTGTCGCCAATTTGCCCGCAAGGTCAAACGTGCCTGCGCCGCCCGGACCCGATGGCACCACGAGCGCTAGATTTGAGATGCCGTTGATAAACATGAGTTGCAGCCATTTGAGCGGTAGTCCGAGCGATAACGCCACGCAGCCATACTTGACTGTCTCGATCAGCCATGTCGCAATCGTGGCAACCACGACGCCCGCTACATCACGCGGACTGCGCAATGCTTGCGCGCCTTGCACAAAGCGACTGGTCAAATTCAACACGGGCGTCTGCAAACGATGCGGCAAAATGCGCGTGGCGATGGCGTGTGCCAACGCGTCAAATTTGCTCGGCGCGAGCGCCATTAACAAAAACCCAGCGATCGCCACCGCAAAAAACACAATGGCGAGGTTGAGCGCGCGTGATAGCAGCTCGGGCAAATTATTGATCTGAGTCAGCCCGATCAACACAAACGCGACCATCGTCAGCCCGTCAAACACGCGCTCCAAAAAAATAGTGGACAGACTGTAGGCAATCGGCACGTCAAATTTGCGCCGCAGCAGATAGGCGCGCACCAGCTCGCCGATGCGCGCGGGATAAATGTTGTTGCCCATGTAGCCGATCACCACAATTGGATAAAGCTGCGTCAGCGTGAGCGGCTTGAGCGGGCGAATGAGATAGCCCCACCGCATGGCGCGCACTGCCACTGCCGCAAAGTAGGCGATGATGCCAAGTGGAATCCACCACAAATTGGCATTTTGCAGATCGTGCCACACTGTCGAAAAATCTAAGCCACGCAACGCCAGCCATAAAAACAAGGTGCTGATAAGCAGACCGACCCAAAATAAAATTCGTCTCATGCGGGTTTTATTCTCCGTGATTGCGCGGCAGGCGCAGCCAATCTCTCGCGTAAAAATTGAGATACTCGGCGATGTGCGCCGCCCATAGTGTATCTGCGTGCGCGCCGACAAAAGTGTTGAATTCGTGCGGGACGCCCGCGCCGCGCAACGCAGCCGACAGATCACTCGCGCCTTCGCGCGCCCAGTCGTTGCTGCCCGCATCGAGCCAGATGCGCAGAGTCTTGACATCCGCGACAGATTTGGCGGCGTTGAGCATCGTGAAGTTAGCTGGCACGGTGGCGAGCTTGTCGGGCGAGATCGAAGGGCTGTGACCCCCAACAATCGAAAACGTGTCAGGATGCACAAATGCAATCTCCAGCGACCAGTATCCGCCGCGCGAGATGCCGCCGATAGCACGACCGTCGCGGTTGGTTTGCGTGCTGTATTTGTTGTCTATGAATGGCACAAGCTCTTCGATGACAAATTCGTCCCATGAGCCATCGCCGCGCATGCTGTTGATAAAGCGGCTGTTGTCGCTGCTCAGGTCGCTGGCGGGCATGACGATGATAAATGGCGCCATTTTCTTTGTGACGCTCGAGGTGTTGTTTGTCACGCCGTTGTCCATCAGCGCAGATGCGATTTCCACAATGCCAAGCTGTTGCCAGTGACCAATCGCGTATGAACTGCCCTGCATCAAATACAGCGTCGGATACGTGTAATTGGTCGGGTTGTAACACGGCGGCACATACACCTGCACCGGCAACGCCATGCCAAGCACGCGGCTGCGCAATGTCTCGACGATCAATTCGCCGTTGGGTTGATTGCACACAAACGGCACAGGTGTTGGCGTGATCGTCGGTGTCGGTGTGTCGGTGCGCGTAGGTGTATTGGTGCGTGTCGGCGTCGGCGTGCGCGTTGGGGTCGAGGTGAATGATGGCGTTGCCGTGCGCGTCTCTGTAGCTGTATTTGACGGGGTCGGCGTGAGAGTTTGCGTCGGTGTATGCGTTTCTGTGGCTGTGTTTGATGGCGTCGGTGTGAGCGTCTCCGTTGGCGTCTCGCTAGGCGTAAATGTCGGCGTTAGCGTCGGCGTGTCAGTGCGTGTATGTGTTGGCAGCAATGTCGGCGTGACCGTCTGCACGCGATAGCCGATGATGACTCCGCGCGCGTTGCGCACAGGCACACGCACGGTTGCAGGTGTCGGCGTCGGTGTGTTGGTTGGCATGCGCGTGTTTGTCGCCGCCACAGTTGGCAAAGGCGTGCGAGTCGGGTTCTGTGTTGTGGTTGCTGTTGCTCTTGCAGGCACGATTGTGTTTGTTGCTGCGAGTGGTGAATCAAGCGCTGACGCAAGCACAGGCGCAACTTGTATTGGTGGCTCGGGCGTGACAAAAATCACCGTCGGAATCACAGCCTCTTGCGCTGACGAAGGCAGCCCAATCGAGAACAGAAAACTCAGCACCGCGCTGGTGAGCAGAATGAACGTCGCAAGCGCGGCAGTGATGTTTTGCAGCGGTGATTTCACGACGAAAAATAATGTTATTGCTGAGCAGCTTGCTCACGCATCGCGCGCCATTTTGGCGACAGCGCGCGCGCCTGAAACTCAGCACGAAATGAGCTGCGCACGAGGGGCCCGCTCTCGACCCATTTGAAACCCATGTCGTAGCCCGCGCGACGTAGCTGATCAAATTCTTCGGGCGTCCAATAGCGCTCAATTGGCAGATGTTGTTTGCTCGGTTGCAAATATTGACCCAGCGTCAAAATGTCCACATCTTGCGCGCGTAGGTCGCGCATGGTCTCGATGACTTCGTCGTAGGTCTCGCCAAGTCCGAGCATGATGCCGCTCTTGGTCACTGCGTCGGGCTTGATGACTTTGGCATTGCGCAGAGTCGCCATCGCCCACTCATAGTTGTCTTGCGGCTGCACCTGTCTAAAGATGCGCTTCACCGTTTCGACATTGTGATTGAGAATATCTGGCTCATCGCGCATGACGATCTCAAGCGCCGCCACATTCGCCTTAAAGTCAGGGATCAACACCTCAATCGTGCAATCCGGCTTGATGCGGCGGATCGCGCGAATGCTCAACGCAAAGATCGGCGCGCCTCCATCGGCGCGTTCGTCACGATTGACCGATGTAATCACGACGTGCTTGAGATCCATTTGTTTGACCGCGTGCGCCACGCGCATCGGCTCCGCCCAATCTAACGGCGAGGGCATGCCGGTCTTGACATCGCAAAATCCGCAACTGCGCGTGCAAGTGTCACCCAAAATCAAAAACGTAGCCGTGCCCGCGCCCCAGCATTCCGCGATATTCGGGCAGTTGGCTTCTTCGCAGATCGTGTGCAGGCTCTTGCTGCGCATCAACCGCTTAAGCTCATGAAAAGTCTCGCCGCTGGGCGCGCGCACTTTGAGCCAGTCGGGGCGGCGGAGTGGCTTTGTCTCAGCCGCGATTTGATCGGGCGCAATCAACATGCGCGAGATTGTAGCGCATGCACATACACTTATCTCATGTCGGATTCCATTGATAGCGTCATCACACAGGTCGTCGCCGAACTGCGCAAGGTCATCGGCATCAGCGCGATTGTGCTGGGTGGCTCACGCGCGCGCGGCACGCATACGGCGTCATCTGATATTGATATCGGCATCTACTATGAG
>CAZVQE010000020.1:8661-14874 GCA_964628875.1 uncultured Anaerolineae bacterium | reverse complement strand
CCATTAGCAAGATTGTGCTGTACCAAATTGTGAGCCGCGTTCGGATCGACACGTGATGATTATCGCAGGGCTAAAAGTTCGGAGTTCAGTTGAGTGGTCATTTCGAGCGAAGCGAGAAATCCCTTCAAACTAACAACACAGGGATTCCTCACTTGCGCACTTTGTGCGCCGTTCGGAATGACATTATGAACTCAATACGCATTCTCATCGCGTCCGAGGATGGTGTTGATGATGGTACGCAAAATGATTTGAATGTCGAGCCAGACCGACCAATTTTCGATGTACCACAGGTCGTACTTGGTGCGCTCTTCGATAGACGTGTCGCCGCGCATGCCATTCACCTGCGCCCAGCCGGTGATGCCACTCTTTTCGCGGTGACGTTCCATGTAGCGCGGAATGCGCTTGCGAAACTCATCCACATAGCGCGGCTGCTCGGGACGCGGTCCCACGATGCTCATGTCGCCGACCAACACATTGATTAATTGAGGCAACTCATCAATGTTGAAGCGGCGCAGAAATGTGCCTAGTCGCGTGCGGCGTGGGTCATCTTTGACCGTCCAGGTGGATTGCGCCTCAGCGTCTACACGCATCGAGCGAAATTTAATCATGCTAAAGCGTTTGCCATCCAACCCCATTCGCTCCTGCGCAAAAAATGCGGGACCGCGCGAATCCAATTTGACCAAGATAGCAACGAGCAATAGTAAAGGGGAACCAATAACTAACAAGAAAGCACTAATCATGACGTCCATCGCGCGCTTGAGGGACACCTTCCAGCCGCGCAATGCGACATCACGCACGTTGAGCAATGGCAATCCGCCCAGCTCGCTGATGGTCATTTGCCCCGCCATGATCTGAAACACATCCGGATACACCTTGATGCTGATCGTGCTGCGGTCGCAGCGGCTGATGATGCGCAACATGTCATCGTCGCTGGCTTGTGGCGTGGCGATGATGACCTCATCAATCTCCTCATGCGCCACAATGCTGCCGAGCGCATCGAGGTCGCCCAGATTGCGCACATTTGTTAGCGCGGTCAGATTTTCGTCAAATGGAATGTGTCCGATGATGTCGTAGCCAAGCCGCGGCGATTGCATGATGCGTTGCACCACTGCGGTTGCGGGTTCATCGTTGCCGATGACGACCACGCGCGTTCGCCCATAGCCGCGCGCTTGTAATGTACGCTGCAAGCGCGATTGCAACCAACGCATGATGATGACAAATAGCACCGTCAGCACCCATGCGTAGATCACCATGCCGCGCGAATAATCGAACGCGCCCGAGGATGACTTGAGCGTGAGTGACGCGACGGCGATGCTGATCAACATGCCAATTGAGGTGCTCGATACGATAGATGAGATTTCGTCGCTGCCGACGCGTGAGCGACGGCGGTGATACATGCGCCCAAAGAAAAATGCGCTTTGGATGGCGACAATCTGTAGCGCAATTAGCGGCAAGAAGTCCACGAAATTTAGATTCGAGGCTTTTTCGGGCAGCGGGATCAAGATGCGCAAACGAAACGCCAAGTAAAACGCAAATACGATGCTGATGAGGTCTGCCAGCAGCAATGAAAATGTAATCAGCGTCTGATAGTTTCGACGCATAAAAGGCTGATTTGCCTCGATCGGCGTAGTTGCCACAGCATCGCGCATGAGGTCCGAGGATTATAGCGAGTCGCGTGTTCAGAGTTCAGAGTTCGCGGTTCGGAGTGAAATCCTGCATGCTCCGCACTCTGAACTGCGAACTGACTACGCAACTCCTGTGTGAATCGCCATCGTGCCTAAGCCAAGCAAGCGATAGTCGCATGATTTGTAGCCCGCCTGCAAAAATAGCTCGCGCAATGGCTTGGCGGGCGGAAAAATCGAGAGCGAATTTGGCAGGTAGCGATATGCCTGTGGGTCGCCGCTGATGATGCCGCCGATGATCGGCACCATCCGATAAAAATACAAATGAAAAATCTGCTTGAAAATGGGCGTCTGCGGGTGGGTGATCTCCATGCACACAACACGCCCGCCCGGCTGGGTCACGCGTCGTAGCTCGCGCAGACAGCGTGGCAGATCAACGACATTGCGCAGCAAAAATCCGTTGATGAGTCCGTCAAACTGTGCGTCATCAAATGGCAATGAGAGCGCATCACCGACGCCAAACTGCACAAACTTTTCATTGCGTGCGGTGGCTTTTTGCACGCCGCCCAACAAAATGCCGTGCGAAAAGTCAAATGCCATGACGCGCGCATTCTCATAGCGCTCGCGCACGGCAAACGCCAGATCGCCGGTGCCGGTGGCGAGATCAAGCACGAGCGTGTTTGTGTCGGGCAAATTGAGCTCGCGCACGGCGGCGCGTCGCCACGCAATATCGCGTCCGCCGGTCATGACGCGATTCATCAAATCATAGCGTCGGGCGATGCGCGAAAACATGGTCTGCACACGCTGCGAGCGTTCAATTTGTTCGGGAGTGAGTTGGCTCATAGTTCCATTCACGAAAATAGCAACGCAAACGCGTAGCCCGCGCCAAACACCATGTGCATATTGGCAGTGCTTTTGAGCAGGCTGATGTACTCGGGCGGCGTCTTGGCGTTGCGCGCGTCACGCGCAAGCTGGCGCGCATATTGCGCCGCAAACAGCAAAAAGAAAATCCACAACGATGTGCTGCCCATAATCAACACAAACGCCGCGACGAATAACGCCGCATAGATCAAGATGCCAAAGTAGCGTCGCGTGTTGGTGTCGCCGAGGATCACCGCAAAGGTGCGCTTGTTGGCGGCGCGGTCGCTCTCGATATCGCGCAGGTTATTGGCGACGATGATGGCAGTCACCAGACACGCCACCGGCACTGACGCCAACACGACCCACCAATTCATCTCTAGCGTCAGCACAAAGTAAGTGCCGCACACGGCGATCACGCCAAAAAACAAAAACGCAAACAGATCGCCCAACCCGTGATACGCCAGCGGATACGGACCTGCGGTGTATGCCACGCCAGCGATGATCGAGAGCGCGCCGATGATGAGAATGGGAACGCCGCCGACCGAGATCAGATACACGCCCAGCAGCGCCGCTAACGCAAAAATTACGACAGTGCCGATGATGACCTGTCGCGGAGTCAGCAGTCCACTCTGCGTCACTCGCTGAGGTCCCTTGCGGTTTTTGTCGGCGCCCTTGAGATAGTCGGCGACGTCGTTGGTGGTGTTTGTGCCGATCTGAATCAACAGCGACGAGACGAGCGCGGCAACAAAAACCAGCCAGTTGAAGGGTCGCTCGTTGAGGATCAATTCTCTCGCCGCCATCGCCGCGCCCACCAGCACAGGCACAATCGCAGCAGGCAGGGTGCGCGGGCGCGAAGCGATGACCCACGCGCGAATAAACGAAGATGCACTCATGAACCGAGTGATTTTACTCGTCGTCGGTGGCGGGCAGTCCCATGCGTTTGCGATACATGCGCACGCGGTTGAGCGTCGCGGTCGTGCTGCTCAGCGCCCAAAAGCTGCATCCAAGCAACGCTGCGAGCGGCGCAAGCACAAAGGTGACCAGCCCAAGCAGCGTCACCGTGAGCGCAATGGAAATCGTCGTAAATAGTGGATTCGCGCCACCGACGATAGCCGCGTTGCGCAGCGCGGTGCGCCAGCTCTTGACCTCCTGCGCCACAAAAAATGGAAACACATAAAACAAGATCGCCGTAAAAAATAAACTCGCGGCGATCCACGCGCCCTGCACATACGGCACCCATGACGCGCCCTCAAACGCGCGCGGATACCACCAAATGTTAAACACGACCAAAATACTGACGATGGCGGCAAGCGCACACATCGGCAACCATTGGCGATATTGGCTCTTGAATGCGTCCCAATACTGCGACCACGAGATGGCGTAGCCGTGCGCGACGCGATTGCACATGACATACAGCGCCGCCCACGCGCCCGGCGCGGGGATGATCGTGATGGTGGCGATGGCGGTCACAATGCCAAACAACGACAGCAGGAGTAATTCCTCCCACACGTATTTGAGGGTTTGCCAAAAGACGGAGAATGCTTGCATTGGGGGTTAAGTTACCACAGTAAATCTGTCATCCTTCGACAGGCTCAAGGCAGGTATCTGAGGTGCGCGATGCGCGACGAAGAATCTCTAGCGCGTCAATCTACGTTCTACGTTTTAGAGATTCTTCACTGCGCTGCGCTTCGTTCAGAATGACATTCGTAGTTTATTTTCTTATCTCAAGTTTAGGCAAAAGTTACTACGGGGCGATATGGATCACTGGGTGATTTGAGATTAGTAGCAGCGGATCGCACGAGTCATGCACAGGAGCAGAAAAAAACAACGGTGAGGAAAGCTCCGCAAAACTCCACACATCAGGCACATGGTTTGTTAGCCGACTTTACTTTACGCTTGAATCCTTTGCTTTTTAATAACGAATTTCCATATAACTTGAATAATGACTAAAACTAACAGAATGAAGAAAACCGAAGATAAAATGCTTTTAGTAATCGTGGCTAAGCTGGCGACAGTCACTAGATTTGAATTGAGGTTAGGATATATCTTCAACATCAATATTATGAAGATATTTTCTGTGTAGTCGAACAAACCGGCAAAGATAGGAATGAATAGAGTGAAATACACTTTTGATTCCAATTTGTAATTCTTCTTAAAAAACCATGCAAGCATTAGGGAATATGAGGTGATAAATAGCCCTGGATAGATGAAATCCAACGGTAGTTGCAAGGATAAATACAAATCTCGACCTGTTGGACCAATGGCATTTAAGAGGGAAACTGCATATTCAATTGTGTATCCGGATGGAGAAACATCGAACAACTTCATTTCTGAAGCAGATGCCACTACTTTTGGTATTGAGTAAAAAAGAATCGTTAAATAAAAAACCATATTAAGTAAAAACAGAATTAGGACGTTTTTGCCCGTCGAGTATTTTTGGATAATCCTAATGATTTTCATTTATCTCTCCTAGAGTGATTGCTTAAAATAGAGATGATCGCGCCTGCATAGGCGGGCGCCCAGTAGTCAAATTTAGCCAAAATACAAGATTCCTGCTTTTGCAGGGAAACTTGCACAATTTGGATATTTAACATTTCCTATCGTTGAATTGCGAAACACATATTAGGTTGGTTGACTAACAATCTTTTAATCGCAACTGCAACCCTTAACATCATCTCTCCAAAAACCGCCCAAAATGCGCCAGCGCATCCGGCAGATTCTCGCGCCCTAGCCCCACGCGAAAGTAATTTTCTTGGATGTCAAACACGCTGGACGGCAGCAACAGCACGCCCTCCGCGCGCACGAGATCATCGGCGAGTTGGGCGATGGGTTGCGCGCCGAGCCACTTGGCAAAGGCGACACTTCCCGCGCGCGGCGGTATCCATTCAAACAGATGCGTACGCGCGCGCATAAACTCATTCACCTGATCGAGGTTGCGGCGCAACAGGCTCATGCTACGCGCGACGACTTTGTCCTTAGCGCGCAGGGCGATCAGCGCCAATATCTCGCTCGGCGCGCTGCTGCAAATGGTCGTGTAATCGCGATAGGCTTGCACTTGGGCGAGCAATGCGCGGTCGTGCGTGGCGACCCAGCCGATGCGCAGACCCGCGAGTGCGTAGGTCTTTGACATCGCGCCGATGCTCACGCCCTTGGCGTATGCGTCCACAGCGGCGGTGATCTGATCGCGCGGGTCAAACTCCATGCCACGATAAACCTCGTCGGCGATCAGATAGCAATTTGCCTCGCGCGCGAGTGACACGATCTCGCGCCACTCGTCGTGCGTCGGCAACGCGCCGGTCGGATTGTGAGGCAGATTGACGGCGATCAGGCGGGTGTTTGGGCGAATCAGTTTTCGCAATTCGTCGAGGTCGAGCCGCCATTGACCCTCGCGCGGGCGCAGTTGCCAGCGCGAGACCGACGCGCCGATAGATTCGGGTAATTGATACGACGACTGATAACCCGGAAAAGTCACAATCGCGTGATCGCCTGCGCGCAAGATCACGCGCGAGAGCGCATAGATGGCTTCTTCGCCGCTGGTGCACACCAATACATCCTCGCTTGCGGCTGTCGCATAGAGTTTGGCGATCTCAGCGCGCAGTAGCGGATGTCCGGCGGATTCGGTGTAGCCGAGCGCGAGGTTGTCCCATAGCGCGCGCGATTCATCATCGGCGAGCGCGAGTAGATCGCGCATGGCGTAGCCTTGCACGTCTGACACGCACAGCAGATACGG
>CAZVQE010000020.1:0-8561 GCA_964628875.1 uncultured Anaerolineae bacterium | reverse complement strand
GAATGAGGAATTTGAGGACAATGCTGACCTCGCGTCATTGAGCGAGGCTTCACTTGCACAAGATTGGTTGCAAGCAGAGGAGGATAAAGCATGGTCAAATCTCGCTCGGCTGCCGTCGTTGTAATCCCAGTTGCATAGTGAAATTGCAAAGATTTCTCGCTGTCGCTCGAAATGACTATGGCGTTGTTTTGCACATAGCCAGTAAAACAACGCAGCAAGTTTTCATATTCTCTGCACCTTAGCCATTTCCTGTAATCATTTAAATATGCAAACGCGCGAAGCAACACTCCGATTTTTGGTGCAGACGACCGACGCCAATCTCTACGGCAACATGCACGGCGGTATCGTCATGAAATGGATTGACGAAGCTGGCTTTGTGGCGGCGGCGGGCTGGTGCGGCAAACCGTGCGTGACGGTCTATGTCGGTGGCATTCAATTTCACAAGCCCGTGCCTATCGGCAGCCTTGTGCAAGCCAAGGCGCGCGTGATCTACACCGGGCACACGAGCATCCACTGCACCGTCAGCGTCAGCGCGCGCGAGCCGTTTGGCGGTAACTATGTGGAGACAACGGAGTGCATCATCGTCTTTGTGGCGCTCGACAGCAAAGGCAAGCCCACCCCCGTGCCAAAATGGATTCCACAGACCGAAGAAGACAAAGCCCTCGAACAATTTGCGATACGCTGGAAAGAGTATCGCAAAAAGTCCGAAGCCGATATTGATAACGAATTAAAGGCGATTCACAAAAGCGCGGGCAGCAATTAGTTAGCCAGATTAGTCCATCCACACGCCATTGACCATCACGCGCGTGGCTTTGACTTTGAGAATGTCATCTGCGGGCATTTGAGTCAAGTCGTGATCCAAGACAGTCAGGTCAGCGAGTTTGCCGACTTCGAGTGAGCCGATGTCCTGCTCGCAACCGCCCGCGTAGGCGGCGCCAATCGTGTAGCCATACAGCGCCTCATCAATCGTCAAGCGTTGCTCGCCGTGCCAGCCATTCGCCCCGGGTGTGCCGTCGGCGCGCCGACGCGTGAGCGCCGCGTGGATGCCCACCATCGGGTCAAACGTCTCGACCGGTGAATCGGAGCCGAGCGCCAACTTCGCGCCAGCGTTGATGAGGGAACGAAACGCGTATGTAGATTGCGCGCGCTTTTCGCCAAGCTGCTTGTCGGTCATAAACATGTCTTGCGTTGCATGAATCGGCTGCACCGATGCGATGACATTGAGCTGAGCAAATCGCGCGATGTCATCTGGATGCAAATGTTGCGCATGCTCGATGCGGTTGCGGAGTGGAGCGCCATACATCTTGGCTTCTTTGCTGGCGATTTCGATGGCATCCAGCACATTGCGGTTGGCGCGGTCGCCAATGCAGTGGGTGATACAACTGAGCCCGTTGCTAAAGCATTTGGCGTAGGCTTCGATCAGCGCCTCTTGCTCGTAGGTCACGATGCCGCGATTGTCGCCGTCGTTGAGATACGGCTCCAGCATGGCGGCGGTGCGCTGCCCGAGCGCGCCATCTGAGAAAAATTTGATACCGCCGACCTTGAGCCACACGTCACCAAAACCGTTGCGAATGCCTGCTGCGACGATTGCATCCAAATCCTCGGCGGGCAGATTTTTGACCACGCGCAACGTCTGCGCGCCGCGCTGCCGCACACGCTGATAAGTATTAAATGTGTCAATGCCACCTTTGCCATCCATGCAATGCACACCGGTCAAGCCTTTTTTATTCATGGCGTGCATCACGTCAATGACGGCTTGCTCCTTTTGCGCAAACGACGGCTCAGGGATGCGATCGTAGATCAGATCCGTCGCCGTCTCCAAAAATGTGCCGCTGGGTTCGCCATTTGCATCGTGCACGATCTCGCCGCCAAAGGGCGCCTCAGTGTTGCGCGTGATGCCGCACACCTTGAGCGCCATGCTATTTGCCCATATGCCATGACCGCTTTTGGCAGTGAGCACGACAGGGTGATCGCTGGTTGCCGCGTCCAGCTCTTGTGCAGTTGGAAAATCAGTATTGCCCCACATCGTGTGTAAAAATCCCCAACCGCGAATCCATTCGCCCTTTGGCGTGACAGCCGCGCGCTCACGCACGCGCGCGAGCGTCTCAGCTTTGGTCGGCAACTCAAACACATCCACATTTTGCATAGCAAAGCCGGCTTTTTCGAGATGCAGATGCGCGTCTATCAAGCCGGGCGTAACAAACGCGCCGTTCATATTCACACGCTGTAGATTCGGCAGGCTGATATTGGCGACATCGCTATCACTGCCGACTGCGACGATGCGATCATTGGCGATGGCAATGGCGCTCGCACGCGGTTGCTTTGGGTTGCTGGTGTAAATCTTGGCGTTTGTTAGCAGGATGTTCATGGCAAATGGATTATAGGTGTGTTGGCGCGCTCTTTATCACATAGAGGCGCAGAGTTGATGACATTGTTTGCCTCGTGGACCTGTGTCTCTGCGCAAATTGTCGCACTTGCTTGATGTATAATCGCGTTCGCCTTCCTCGATAGCTCAATGGCAGAGCAACCGGCTGTTAACCGGTAGGTTCCAGGTTCGAGCCCTGGTCGAGGAGCTTTTTTATTTTTCCCTCAGATCGCTCGTGCTACACTCTCCAGCCACTCAAATGGGCGCGCAGTTTTACAAGCGCGATGCTTGGTTCATGATCGCCGTATTGCTGGCACACATGCTGCTCATCGCATGTGTGCCAGTGCAGATTTTGCTGCTTGCGCCACATGAGCATGCGTTTTCGGGCTCTATCACTGCCGAGCAATGGCAAGCCCATGCACAAGCGCACATGCTCCAAGCGCAAATCGCCGCGCAAGGCGAAATGCCATTGCGCGCAAGTGTAGCGCCGACCGATGCAGCCATCCTCTCAAATGTAGATTGCGGACTTTCTACATTTTTTGCGCAGTTTGCGCAGCTCACGCCATTTTTGGCGCGACTTTTTGTTTTCATTGTTGGCATGTGCATTTTGTGGCGATTGCGGTTTGAGTCAATGGCATCTGCGCAGTTTCAGCCGAAGCCAATCACACCGCCTCCGCGTAAATTTGTCTGACCCTCCTTTTTAATCGGTTTATTCGTATCAAAAAACTTTAGCGCGTCGTCGGGCGCTTAGCTCGGCACGTATTCCATTCACAAAAAAATGATCAAGAAAATCTGGCTGCCGCTGATGGCAGCACTCTCTCTCCTCGCCGCATGCGCGATGCCCTCTAGCTCGGCGCCTGCTATCACTCAAAACGGCTTTACCGTGCGCGACCCATGGGCGCGTGCGACCTCTGGCGTGCTGGTTAGCGCCGCCTATATGACGATTGAAAATTCTGGTGCGGCTGATACGCTGGTCTCTGCTGCAACCGATGTCGCCGAAGTCGTCGAGATTCACGAGACCAAGATGGAGGGCGGCATGATGCAGATGGCGCCGCTCAAAAATGGACTTGATATCCCTGCCAATGGCAAAGTCGAACTCAAGCCGGGCGGCTATCATGTCATGATGCCCAAGCTCAAGCGTGAATTGAAAGCGGGCGAGAAAATTGCACTCATGCTCAAATTCAAATCAGGCAAAGAAGTCAAGCTAGATTTGCCTGTGCGAACCGTAAGCGGAGACAGTATGCACTGATGAAAAAAAATGTTTTGTTTGTAGCTCTGGTTGCTGCGTTGGCGTTTGCAGTGACATTTGGCGCGACGCTCTGGTTTGGTCAGAGCCGCGCCGAGCAAGCCTATGACAAGCGCGATCTTGAGGTCAATGGCAAGCCCGCCATGCCTGACTTCACACTGACGGACATGAATGGTCAGCCGTTTTCTCTTAGCCAGCTAAATGGGAAGATGACGCTTTTGTATTGGGGCTACACACATTGTCCTGATGTATGTCCTTTGAGCTTGGCGGATTACAAGCGCATCAAAGAGTTGTTAGGCGCAGACGCTGAGCGTGTGGCATTTGTTTTTATCACGGTGGATGGCGAGCGCGATACACCATCTGTCTTGAAGCGCTATGTGTCGGCGTTTGATCCGAGCTTTATCGGGCTAACCGGCACGCCAGCGCAGGTGCGCGCGGTGAGCGAGCCTTATGGCGTGCGCTTTGAAAAGAGCGCAGACGCAACCGCGGACTCATACACCATGTTGCATACGAGCTTTATGGCTGTGCTAGACAAGCAACAGCGATGGCGACAGGTCTATCCTTTTCAATATCCCGTAGATGCTATTTCGTCTGACATCAAACGACTGTTGAAGGAGTAATATAAAAAGGGTCTGGTTCATTGGTCAGACCCTTTTTAATAATATTAATTAGTGTATAATTGACACTATAAAGATAAGGAGGCGCGATGGAACTATGGATTGGTTTGTTTTTACTCACGCTGGCGTACGCCCTGTTGTTGCGGGTCAGGCTCGGCAGACAACAGCGCGAGTTTGATGACTTTAGACAGCACATGGTCATCGTGCCCCTGCCAAAAAAGCGCACGTCGCCCGTGCTATGGCTGTTTGGCTTTAGCACATTGCTTTTGGCGTTTGCTTTGGTGATTTTGATGTTGAGGTGAATCGCGCCTGAGCACGCAAAAATCTGTGCTTGGTATAATCAGCACCCGTTTGGTGACGTAGCTCAGTGGTAGAGCAGGGGACTCATAAGCCCTTGGTCACAAGTTCAAATCTTGTCGTCACCACTTACATCCGTGCAAATTTCATTTTGATTTGCGCGGATTATTTTTTATGCGCCCAACACATATTACCGCAGATAAAACGCGCGCGATCCTCACGATCACGTGGGACAACGGCGAAACCGCGCGCTATGCGTTTGCTGATCTGGCAGCGGCGTGCCCGTGCGCGACCTGCAACGATGACCGCGAAAAAGCACGCGCCCAAGGGATTCCATTCACCCCAAAGTCAAGCGAACTGCAAGCCATCGAAGCCGTCGGCAGCTACGGCATCAATATCATGTGGAAGGATGGCTGTCGCTTTGGCATTTACACGTGGGACATGCTCGCTCACTTTACGCGCGCTGCAGAATAAATTTCACCACAAAAACACAAAGAACACAAAAGTTTTTTTGTGCCTTTTGTGTCCTTTGTGGTGGTTTGAAAAATCAGGTCACTGCGCGACGTTGCGCAAATTTTTCGTCGCGGTATGCGCCGGAGTCCAGCACATCGCGCAAAATCTCTACGGCGTCCCACACATCCACATAGCGCGTGTAGAGCGGCGTAAAGCCAAACCGCAAAATGTCCGGCGCACGAAAATCACCGATCACACCGCGCGCGATGACGGCTTGCATGATGGCAAATCCATCTGGATGATGAAAGCTGACCTGACTGCCGCGTTGCGCGCGCTCGCGCGGTGTCGCTAGTTTCAGCCCGTGTTTGGCGCAGCGCTGCTCGACCAGCGCGATAAACATGTCGGTCAGGTTTTGAGACTTTTCACGCACTTGATTCATATCGGCTTGCAGCCACAGGTCGAGACTGCACTCGAGCGCCGCCATGCTCAGCACGGGCGGCGTGCCTGTGAGGAATCGCGGAATGCCGGTCGCAGGCGCATAGCTCGACGTAAACGCGAATGGATCGGCGTGGCTCATCCATCCTGAGAGTGGATGCGTCACTTCGTTTTGCATGCGTTTTGCCACAAACACAAATGCGGGCGCGCCGGGTCCGCCATTCAAATACTTGTAGCCGCAGCCAATGGCAAAGTCCACATCGCATGCGTTCAGATTCACCGGCAACGCGCCCGCCGTGTGCGCTAGATCCCAGATCACGAGCGCGCCTTTGGCGTGCGCGGCTTTTGTGATGGCTGCCATGTCATACAACCGCCCAGTCTTGTAGTTGACCTGCGTCAGCGTGACGACGGCAGTATGTTCGTCAATCGCAGCGATGATTTCATCAGGCGACTTAAACACAAGCTGATGCCGATTGCCGAGTTGGGCGATCGTGCCTTCGATGATGTATAGATCGGTCGGAAAGTTCAATTCTTCCGACAAGATTTTTGTGCGTTGCGGCGCGTGCTTGGCTTGGAATTGGAGCGCCGCCGATAGCACCTTGAATGTGTTTACAGAGGTCGAGTCCGCCGCGACGACTTCGCCTTCGTTCGCGCCGATGAGTTTGGCAATTTTGTCGCCGACACGACGCGGCATCTCGTACCAGCCCGATTGATTCCAACTGCGAATCAGTCGCACGCCCCACTCCTCAGTGATGACGTTAGCGATGACGTGTTGCGTCTTCTTTGGCAGCGCGCCAAGCGAATTGCCATCGAGATAGATCACGCCCTCAGGCAACGCAAACTGTGAACGAAAGGATGCCAGCGGATCAGCCGCATCCAACGCAAGCGCATCTTGGCGGGTGTTGTATTGCATGTGAATATTTTATACCTGAAATATATATGGCGTCCACCTGTATTTCTTCGCTCACACCATCCCAATCCGATTTTGCGCGATGCGCACGGCGTCGGCGCTCGCATCAATGCCGATGTAGTTGCGTCCGAGATTGTGCGCGGCGACCAGCGTCGTGCCGCTGCCGCAAAACGGATCTAGCACGGTGTCACCCTCGCGCGACGCAATTTGCACGATGCGTGTCAGCAGCGCCAGCGGTTTTTGCGTCGGGTAGCCCGTGCGTTCGTCGGCGGTCGGCGCGATGGTCGGCACATTCCATACATCGTCGAGCGGTTTGCCGCCCTTCAAAAAGTATTTGCGTCCGTAGCTCATCATGTAGCGCCGCTCATGCTCGTCGGTGTGACAGTATTTGGCGAGCATGGCTGGCGTCGGGTCGCTGCGTAGCAAATTAAACGTATAGTCGTGCGACCGCGCGTACCAAAAGATCACATCGTGCTTGGTCAGCAAATGATTGCGCGCGCGCGCCGCGCCGAGCCCATAGTGCCAGATGATCTCATTGACAAATTTGCCGCTCGCGTGCGTCTTGAGTTTGCGTTCGCTGACGCGAAAAACATCATCAAGCAGCAATTTGACGTGATGGCTGGCGCGCCAATCGCAATGCAAAAACAACGAGCCGTGCTCATCCAGCACGCGATACATTTGCTCGACGCGCGGACGCAAAAATGCGATGTAATTTGCGGTCGAGCCAAAGTGATCGTCGAACGTGGCGTGCTTGGTGCGGCGAGTCGTGCCCGTGTTATACGGCGGATCGAGATAGATCAATTGCGCGTGCGCGTCTGGTAGTGTCGCCAACACATCGAGGCAGTCGCCGTGCAGGATTTGATTGAGCTTAGCCGCCATAGCCGGTGGTCACGCCACGCAATCCAAAGCCCGCCGTGGTTAGCATCAGCAAGGCGTAGCTCAGCAGCGCATAGCGATCATCACGCCCGTGCGTCATCGCAAAGAGACCCGGCACCGAGATGATGACCAGCGCACCATATAAATAATGCACAAAGCGCACGGCGACGCCCAAGCCGCTGATGACAAGGATCATGCCAAACACCATTTGCACGAGACCCAAGATCGGGCTGAGCGCCAGCCCGCCCCAGTAGCTCGGCGTGATGGTCGCCTCCTTGCGTAAAAATTGCAATACGCCCCAAATGCCAAGTAATCCATTAAAAATGACGACCATATTGGCGACGCCATTGTGCAGTTGCAAGATCGTTCCGATGTTCATTCTGTTTTGGTTGAATCGAGTACGCCGCCAACAAAATCACGTTGCCCTCGCGCAAAGTCAGCGGCGGGCATCGCTTTTTTGCCTTCGGGCTGGATGCTGACCAACTCTAGCACGCCCGCGCCGCACTGCGCACCGATGCGCGATTTACCGATCTGCGTCAGCGCGCCGATTGTGCCATTTACCGACACAGCATTAGCCACCGCCGCCGCATGAATCTTGAGTGGTTTACCTTGCCATGTCGCCCATGCTTGGGGCCACGGTTGCATCGCGCGCACATGTCGCTCGATCTCGACCGCGCCGCGCGACCAATCAATCTTGCCATCCGCTTTGGTCAGCGTGCGGCAGGTCGTCACTTGTGATTCATCTTGCGTTTGCGCGCTCAGTGAGCCATTTAGCCAGCGCGGTAGCGTGTCTATGAGCAATTGCGCGCCGAGCGTGGCGAGTTGCTCACTCAGCGTGCCCGTCGTGTCGCTGGGTTGAATCAGCACGCGCGCCTGTGACAGCATCGGGCCCGAGTCGAGACCGACATCCATTTGCATGATCGTCACGCCCGTCTCGGCGTCGCCCGCCGCAATCGCCGCACCGATGGGTGCCGCACCGCGCCAACGCGGCAACAACGATGCATGCACATTGATGCAGCCATGCGGTGGCAGCTCTAGCACCGCGCGCCGCAAGATTTGCCCAAACGCGGCGACGACGATGAGATCAGGCTTTAGCTCGCGTAATTGCGCCACGACCTCCGGCGGCTTGAGCGAGGGCGGTTGTAGCACGAGCAGGTTGTGCTGCTGCGCGAGCGTCTTGATCGGCGGCGGCGTGAGTGTGTTGCCGCGACCCGACGGCGCGTCGGGCTGTGTGACGACCGCGACGACATTGGTGTGTGCGATGAGCGCGCTCAGCGTCGGCACCGCAAACTGTGGCGTGCCCATAAAAATCACGCGGGTTGTTTTTAGCTCACTCATGTTTTCATCTCACGGTTGTTTTGT
>CAZVQE010000019.1:8515-15328 GCA_964628875.1 uncultured Anaerolineae bacterium | reverse complement strand
ATGGTGCGAGCGTAGATGAGATCGGCGTCCAATTCCCAAGCACCCACTCGCCGTCAATCCAGAGTAGCGCCACGCTGCACATCAACGTCAAGAGCCACAGCACGTGTTGCATCCATGTGATGTGTAGTTGTTGTGATGTGAATGAAATCCGAGCGCGCGCCAACAATTGATCTAGCAATTGACCTACAGGTGGCACAGCAACCACCGCGCTCAAAAGACCCAGCAACGGCAAAGCCCACATGCCGCTGAAGATGATGTCGGACACGCCGCGAGTTTAACATGTGCACTGATGCCAGTGTCATCGTGATAACCTTGCGATATGCGGCTCCATTTGATGGTTTGCGCGCGCCAACGCACATCTGGCGCGCCTGCGCCAAGCTACTTGATACAGACGACTGATTTTGATCAACGCCCGATTAATATCCTCGTAGATACTGGCTTTCCAGACAGCGCCATTGGCAGCAGCGGTGGCAATTGGTATATGACCGACGATGACTATGTGGTGAATCAGTTGGCGCGCGTAGGTGTCACGCCAAGCGATATTAGCTATGTCGTATGCACGCATCTCGATCCCGATCACGCAGGCAATCACAACGCATTTCCAGATGCCGAATTTGTCGTGCAGCGCGCGCACTACGACGCTGCTACCTCGGGCAAATATGACCGTTTTGGCAAGGCGACTGTGCGTTGGCGACAGCCTAATCTGCGTTATCGCTGTGTTGACGGCGACACCGATTTGGCGACGGGCGTGCGACTGATCGAGACGAGCGGACACGTGCCCGGGCATCAATCGGTGCTACTCCATTTGCCAAATAGCGGCGCGATCATCCTCGCGGCGGACGCCATCGTGCATGTGGCTCAGCTTGACCCCGAGCATCGCGCCAAAGGCACATTTGATATGGACGATGTCGAGGCAGTCGCAAGCACGCGCAAACTGATGCAACTCGCGCGGCGCGAGAGCGCGCTAGTCATCATGGGGCATGACATCCCCCAATGGGCGACGCTCAAAAAGATGCCACAGTTTTACGATTGATTTGACACATGAATAAAACTGAGCGCCGCAACTTTGTATTGCAAATTCTCAATGGTTTGTTTGTCATCCTTGGTGACACGCTTGCAGATGCGCGCGTCGTTACTACAGTCTTTTTGAGCCAGCTCACGACCTCAAATTTGTTGATTGGCTTGATCGCGCCGTTGCGTGATGCAGGTTGGTTTTTGCCGCAGTTGTTTGTTGCGCCGTGGGTCGAGCGCTCGCCGCGCAAGGTAGATTTTTATCGCACCGCAAGCATCTTTCGCATGTTTGGCTGGATGGCGCTTGCCGCCAGTGTTTTTGTTTTTCACGGCAACACGTTGTTGATCGCGTTTACGCTAGCGACGTTGGTCGTGTCGCTGATTTCGGGCGTGACGGGTTTGCCGTGGATGATTATCATCACCAAGACCATCGCGCCGACACGTCGCGGCATGTTATTTGCGTTGAGAAATTCATCCGCAGCAGTGCTTGGCATCATCGGCAGCATCGCTGTTGCATGGATTTTGAGCGGCGCGCTTGGGTTGAGTTTTCCGCTGGATTACGGTGTTGTGTTTGCGGCTGCTTCATTCTTTTACGTCATTGGCAACATCATGGTCACGCTTGTCAAAGAGCAGCCTGATGAGATACCAAAAAACACTTCAACGGTTCGCAAACAAATCGAGCGCGCAATTCATTTTCTAAAGACAGATGTGCCGTTTCGCAGGTTTGTGATCTATCGCATTTGCATCATGATCGGCGCGGCGTGCATTCCGTTTCTCACCGTATATGGCAAACGGGTGATGGGATTGTCACCATCTGTGCTGACGACCATGGTGCCTGTGTCGCTGCTAAGTACACTTGCGGGGAATTTTGTATTTGGCAGACTCGGTGATCGGCGCGGACATCATAGTGTGCTGATCTTGTGTGCACTCGCGGGATTGCTGCTATGTGTGTTTGGCATCGCCATGACGCTCACGACGACGCTGACATTTCCGGCGTGGGTCGTAAGCTACATCGCGGGCGGCATGATGAACGCAGCCATCAGCGTCAGCGGCGGTCCGTATCTCATGGCTCAGACACCCGCCGAAGAACGCACAACCTACTTTGGGCTGACCAATTCCATTCTCGGATTTGTCATGTTGCTTGGCGCATTTGTTGGGTTATTGGTAGATGCTTTTGGCTATGGCGCAGGTTTTGTATTTTGCGGCTTGATGTATGTCATCTCGTTGCTGCTCGCGCTAAAACTTAAGATTTAATCGCGCTAGCGGGCTGCAACGTTTTTAACGCAACGCAAGTCAATTTATTCATGCGGCATAATGTCGCCCGATGAGCAAGTCATTACGTGTATTGATTGCAGATGATGAGTCAATCATTCGCATGGGTCTGCGCGCCATTCTCACCGAGATGGGACACTCAGTCATCAGCGCTGCCGATGGTGTGGAGGCAGTCACATTGGCGCAGCGCGAGCAACCCGATATTGCCATGCTCGATGTGCGTATGCCATTCAAAGATGGACTCGATGCCGCAACTGAAATAGTTGCTATGCGCCCCATTCCAATCATCATCTTGACCGCATACAACGAAAACACATTGCTAGACAAAGCCGCGGCGATTCCGGTGCAAGCCTATCTCATCAAGCCAGTCAAACGCGACGACCTTGTGGCAGCGATGCGTGTGGCATTAGCCGGCTATCAGTCGCGCCGCAATATGCAAGAAAAGATTGATGAGCTTGAAGACAAACTCACCGCGCGCAAACTCGTAGATCGCGCCAAAGGTGTGTTGATGCGCGAAGGGCTGACCGAAGAAGAGGCATATCACGACATTCAGATACGCGCGCGCTCACGGCGCACGACCATGAGCCAAATCGCACAAGAGATTGTCAACCGCGAACTCAACACAAAAAAGTAAAAATGCCAATTTCTGTATTACTCGGCGCCCAATGGGGCGACGAAGGCAAAGGACGCATCACTGATGCCATCGCCCAAGACGCCGATATCGTTGCTCGATTTAATGGCGGCGACAACGCCGGACACTCAATCACCATCGGCAAGACTGTCGTCAAATTGCATATGGTGCCTTCGGGTATTTTTCGTGACCGATGTGTCAATGTGATTGGCAACGGCGTCGTGCTAAATCCGCGCAACTTGCTCAAAGAGATTGCTGAGATCCGTGCCGCCGGCATCCCTGTGACACCTGAGCGCCTAAAGATCAGCCCAGCGGCACATATCATCCTGCCGGGTCACATTGCGCTCGACGCCGCGCGCGAAGCGACCAAAGGCGGCATCGGCACGACCCAACGCGGCATCGGTTTTGCATACATGGACAAAGCCTCGCGCATCGGCATCCGTGCGGGCGCAATGGCAGACCCTGAGCAATTTGCTGAGCGCGTGCGCGAACATACACTCGCGGTCAATCAGCAGCTGGAGATGATCTACGCTCGCGCACCGATTGATGCCGACACAGTCGCTGCTGAATACGCAAAAGCGGCAATGGAGCTACGCGCTCATTTAGCAGACACAGTGACGCTATTGCACGATGCACTAAGCGCAAACAAAAAGATTTTGGCAGAGGGCGCGCAAGCGACTTTGCTCGATATTGATCACGGCACCTATCCGTATGTCACCTCATCATCTGCCAGCATCGGTGGTGTGATGACGGGGCTAGGTGTGCCGCCACAGGCGATCACGCGCATCATTGGCGTCGCCAAGGCGTTTGCGACGCGCGTCGGTGCGGGTCCATTTCCGACAGAATTGAGCGGCGAGATGGCGACGCGGCTGCGTGGCACGGGCTCAAATCCGTGGGATGAATTTGGCTCAACGACAGGTCGTCCGCGCCGCGTAGGTTGGCTTGATCTTGTGGCGCTGCGGCATGTCATTCGCATCAATGGCATACAAGAATTGGCAATCACAAAGCTAGATATTTTGAGCGGCTTGCCGCAGTTGAATGTGGCGACAAGCTATCAGTGCGATGGCGTCGGCACACGCGCAATGCCGCAAGACAGCGAGACTTTGGCACGCTGCGCACCCATTTACACAACGCTCGTTGGATGGAGTGACGACGTGCAGGGCGCACGCAGTATGGGTGAATTGCCGCTCGCCTGTCGTGACTACGTCCGCAAAATCGAAGCGGAGAGCGGCGCACATATATCGCTGGTGAGCGTCGGTCCCGAGCGTGAGCAACTCATACAAACCAAGTAAACATGAGCAAACAAAAAACGAAGCACGTGAGCGGGGAATTTGAAGTAAAGCTTACGCCGCAAGCCATGCACGATCACGCCGACGCAAAGTCGCTCGGGCGGTTTTTGCTTGAAAAGGAATTTCGCGGCGCGCTCAGCGCCATTAGCAAAGGGGAAATGATCAGCGCAGGCACGCCAACCGAAGGGTCAGCCGCATACAGCGCGATCGAGCATGTAGTCGGCGCTCTTGAGGGCCGGCGCGGCAGCTTTGCATTGCAGCATACGGGCATCATGACGCGCGGCGCTCCGCAATTAACAATTACGGTCGTGCCTGACTCTGGCACAGATCAGCTTGTCGGACTAGCTGGCAGTATGAATATCGTCATCACAGATGGCAAACATTTTTACGAATTTGATTACACGATTGATGCCAGCTAATAAATCAAAGCTCTATCTAGCAACAAATAAAGCTCCACCGCAAATCACGAGTGGAGCTTTATTTCTTAAAACAATGACGAGGCTATGATTCGTCAGGGCGAATCAACAAAATCGGAATCTTGGCATCGCGCACAACCTTGTCCGCCACGCTGCCGAGGAACAAGCGCGCTACACCGCTGCGCCCATGCGTGCTCATGGCAACGAGGTCAACATTATTTTGCGCTGCGTATTGAATGATCGCATCTGAGATTGAGCTGCCTTCGATAACTTCGGCGCGGGCTTTGTAGCCTTTTTCCATCAGTAATTCGGCGCGCTGATGCACATAGTGATTTGCCGTGGCGCGGGCTTCGACCGAGACCTGCTGTAACGCAGTGACATCTACTGCCTCTGGCACGTACATAGCGCGCGCAGGCAACTGCTCGTCAATAAACACTAAAACGATCTCTGCGTCAAAAGCTTTGGCAAGCGATTGCACATGCGGCAAGACTGCCTCTGCCATCGCCGACTCATCAAGGGGAACAAGTATCTTTTTGTACATCACACACCTCTCAAAAACAGCATAGTGCAAGATCATTTTCGCGTCACTGTGCGATTGTGCATATAGACGCTGGTCACGTGTCTAGTGAGATATTCGCTCAGGCGCAGTCGCATTATTTGGAATTGCACATTATGCTAGGGGTGTCGAGGTGAGCAATGACAAATTATCAAGTGGTTGAGTGGATGACGCCAAACCCGATCTCTATCACGCCAAAAACAACATTGTCAGAGGCGCATCGTCTCATGCGCGATCACAAGGTGCGCCGACTACCAGTCACTAAGGATCACAAACTGGTGGGCATTGTTACGCTTGGGGATGTGCTGGAGGCTGAGCCATCGGATGCCACTACGCTTAGCGTGTATGAGATTAATGCATTGCTTGACACCTTGACTGTGGATCATATGATGACAACCAAAGTGATTACGATTGCGCCGCATGACAGCATCCGAGACGCCGCCAGCATCATGCTAAGCAACAAGATCAGCGGCATCCCCGTCGTGGACAATGGGCGACTGGTGGGCATCATTACGGAGTCAGATATCTTTCGCATGCTCGTACGTGAGATGGAGCCTACATAGTTCAATTTGTGAGCAACGTAATTCAACAAAAAAAGCGCCAATCAGAATTTGATTGGCGCTTTTTGTATGTAGTGTGTTGCTCAGCTACACTATTTTTGATTGAGTTCTTTTTCAAAGTAAGCGATGATGTCCTCAATCTCTTCGGGCTTGAGTGTGGTACCAAATGTCTGAGGCATCAACCCTGCTTGAAATCCATCGGGAATGAACGCATTTGGATTGACAATGCTCTCTTTGAGATAGTCATGTGCTGTGACACCCGATTTGCGTGTTGCCGCAGTTTGATAAATGCCATAGAGTGATGGGCCAACGACGGTTTGTCCCTTTTGGAGTGAGTGACATGCATTGCACCCTTGCGCGGTAAATAAGACTTTGCCGTTGGCGCTGGCTGAAGCTGAAACATTGCTGCCGGCTACAGCTGTAGGCGTCGGTGGCAGCTCGTAGCTACGCTTTGGCGCTGTGATGGTAAATAGAGCAGCCATTGCCACCACAGTCGTCAAAAAGAATCCAAATAACACGCTCTCAAGGCTAATCGCTGGGCGGATATTTTCTTGTAACTTGTCAACGTCAATGAGGTTGCCAAAGTGATCGAGGGTAACACCAATCGCTGCAATCGCAAAGCCAAGCACAAGCACCATGCGCATGACATCGGCTCGCGCCGGTGACAGCAACAACGGAATAAATACTGCTAAAAATGCAATTCCCAAGAAGCCAGCAAAAATCTTGGAATCGCCTGTGTATTCGGGCTTCGGAGGCTTTGCAGCTTCAATGGCCTGATATTTTGCCTCGCGTTGCACATAGAACTGTTTGACGGACTTGTCGTAGTCATCCATTTGCCGATGCGCAGGGCTAATATTTGCTTCGCCCGCGCTGGCTTTGTTTCCAAGCCAAGCAAAAATACCGCCTAAGCCAAGTGCGGCAACGAGCGCCATAAGCGTAGCGCCTAAAATTCCGATAAAAGAGTTCATCATCTCCATAGCAATAAAAATTTCATTCAATTAGTTTTGCGCGACGTTTTTTTGAGCCAAGCAATTGTCATTGCGGCTACTAAGGTCATCGCGCCAAACGCACGCAAGAG
>CAZVQE010000019.1:1518-8505 GCA_964628875.1 uncultured Anaerolineae bacterium | reverse complement strand
CGTCAACTCGTTTTTCTCAACGGGTCTGCCGCACAACACATTCCAAAGCACCTCAGGCGTGCGCAATAGCTCGGCAACATCCTGAGCATAGATCACACTAAACAAGATGAAAGAAACTCCCAATCCAATTAGGATAGCCACTGCTACATCCCATGCAAACGAGTGGATATCAGTTTTGGTATTTTGTGAGTTTGAAATCATCAGCTGTTGCACAAAATGAGAGGCGACTTTGCGCCGCCTCTCATTATCTCATTTACAAACTTTGCCTTATGGCAATGGGGCTGGGCCCGTTGGCGCATAGCGCAACACTTGGAATCCAGCGCCCCATGTTTCGATGAGCGGCGGCAACCAAGCTGCAGCGGTTAGTACGATCAAGAGGATAACCCATGGTTTCCAGTTATCCAAAATGGCTGGCGATGATTTGTCACCCTCTGTGTCAACAACAACACCGTCCTCAAGCGGCTTCTTGGAGAAGAAGGTCAAGATGATGTTTAGATACAAAAGGATCGAGCTAATCAGCAAGATCACGCCGCTAATTGCAGCGCCATCCAACCAGAAGCGCGCAACACTATCAATGTAAGGCGACAACCCCGTAAGTGTGCGGCGTGGCACGCCCAACAAACCTGCTTCTGCCATGGTGTAGCCAAACATGATCATGCCGATGCCCCATGTATAGACCTGCCATGTCGCCATGCGCTTGCTAAACAAGCCGCGCTTGAGCACCGCTGGCAACATCCAATACATGATGCCAAAATAGGTCAGCGCAACCGCGCCAGCTACCGTCTGATGGAAGTGACCCGGTATCCAAGAGGTGTTGTGGACAGTCGCATTCAACTGAGCAGAGGCGTTGATGATGCCACTGATACCGCCTGACACAAACAAGATCATGCCCATGAGCTGAGCCGCCACGACTGGGTCGCCCCATTTTTGGGCAAACATCCAACCAAACAAACCCTTGCCGCCGCGCTTGCGTCCGGCAATTTCAAGCGTGGCTGCCATGTTAAACGCAGTCATAAAGCTCGGCAACGCTACAGACATGGTGAATAGGAAGTGAATGGCTTTCCATACACCACTGACACCTGGGTCGGCATACATGTGATGCACGCCAGTCGGTAGCGCCAAAATCATGAGCAACAAAAAGGCAACTTTGGCGAGAGGCTCGCTAAATACTTTGCCCGCGCCGCTCTGTTGTGGCAACATGGTGTACCAAGAGATGTAGGCGGGGATCAACCAGTAATACACCAATGGGTGACCAAACCACCAAAATAGCGCGCGTGAAAATTGTGGATTGGTCGTGTTCAAAATGCCGAGCGAAGCCGGCAACAACAAGCCAACGACTTCTACGGCGACACCGATGCTTGAGGCAATAAACATTGCGTGATTTGCGAGCGCCGCAAATACAGCAAGCGGTAGGCGCTTAGTTGGGTTGTCTTTGCGCCAGCCAAGGTATGTGGCAATCACAACACCGGCCGTGATCCAACAACCCAAGACAAGCAAAACCGCGCCAAGATAAAACGTAGGCGGAGCAATAAGTGGAGGATAAAAAGTAAACAACACGGATGAACGTTGTGGGTCAGCTATGACCGTCACAGCAATAATCGCCAGTCCAAGAATTTGGCTAATGAGTCCAGCCCATGCCATTGGCACTGTTTTTAGCGGACGCTGTAGCGACTTGAATGTGATGAAGTAGGTTACACCCGAGATAAAGATGAATGTGAACCACAAAGCATTCATCGCGCCATGCACCGTTAGCGCCTGATAGTAGTAGCTAAATACAGGAATCTGTGAGTCAGGGAAGGCAGCAACAAATGACGGCGAGCGGTGAAACGCTTGGAATGGACCAAGAAATATCCCGACAAATAATGCCGCAAAAGCAACAATGATATGGGCGCCTACTAACGAACGCTCTGAATTAAGCATTGAGACGCCTGCGAGGTTCTCAGCCTTTGAATGTGGGGCATGTGGAAGAGTAGCTTGCATAATCAAATCTCCTAAAAACTACGGAATAAATTACTCAACAATGATCGTGCCATACATGCCTTGGTGGGCAGCGCCGCAGTATTGATTGCAAATCATGTGATACTGACCAGGGCGATTAAATTTCACCGTCAAGCGCGCAACCTCGCCCGGCACTACCTCAACATTGGCGTTGTGATCTTCGATTTGGAAGCCATGCGTCACATCGGAACTTGTTACATAGAACGTAGCTTCCGTTCCTTTTGCAATCTTGATCTTGGGCGGAGCGCCAACTGTGCCGCCATCTGTGCCAACATCGTAGTACCACATCTTGGCGACCATTACAACATCAACCTTGCCATCGCCCGTCTTGATGACACCGGGTTTGGCAAATCTTGTGGCTGCTAAGTTGCTTGGATTTACGATGGCTTCGGTCGTGGGCAGCTTTACTCCAAACACAAAAAGACCTGCCGCAAGTGCCGCTACGAATGCGCCGAGCATGATACCGACTGCAGTCAACCAATATTTCTCATAACGATTTATAGCCATGTGTTAGCCTCCCATTCCGCGCTGAAAAACTGTTATGTAATATATGTACACCCAGTAAAGGACGTACCCGATGAGCATCAAAGTCAAGAACGCCATTGCGCCTATTGGCTTGAAATTCTCGTGATCGAACTGATCCGTGTGGACAACTTCGGAATCTTCTTTTTTCATGAAATAATTTCCTCCTACTAATGAAATTATAATGCGAGAGATTAGCAAAAATCGGCTAATCAAAACAAAACATCTCGCGAAACGAAAACTAGCCAGTTGGCTAGTCGTTTTTGGAAGGATTATGGTAGTCCGATAAACGCGAGGATCAAAAACACGCCACCGACAACTGCTTCTGAGATCCCGACCCATTTAGGCGCTATGTCTTTTGGCATGAGCCACCACCCCAAGATCACGCGAAACGCCAGCCAGCAAAATGGAATTCCGAGCCGAGCGCCATTCTGCCAAAACAATGCCAACGCTACCAACGCCCCGAGGCAATGTAAGCCAATGTCAACCGCGCGATAGTACGGCTTGCCGCGCTGAAAATATAAAAACTGTCGAATGTGAAACAGCGTTGAAGCCGCGCGACTCAGCATGATGAGCCACAGCAACCCCACAAACACATACGACGTATTTGCCGCAACTGCCATCGCCATCACGCTCGTCGCCACCGCTGCCGCCGCAATAAACTCACGCAACAACGTGCGTTGCCCGGCACGCGCCGACCAAATAAACTGCGTCGCGCCTAGCACAGCAAAAATCATAAGCGGAATAATGACGCGCCATGCGGTCATGAGCATGACCACCAAACACACCAGCGCCACACCGCCAAAAAACATCACTGCATACAACGCGGTGTGACCGCGTGGTGTGACGCGCGCCTTTGAGATATCCGCCCACAATGGACGCAGCGGCTGATACAAGAAAAACGCCGACAAGTAAAAACCTGCGATCACGAGGCTAATGAGGCGCGGTGCGACCAAGATTCCCAGCGCAATCGGCTCAACCAAAAAGCTCCACCCGCCATGCTCAGCAGGCATCGCCACGCGCATGATCTGGCGCAGCGTCGGCGCAGGCATGTCACGTTTGAACCAGTCTGTCACATGCATCGGCGAACAGTCTCCAACAAAACGTCAGCAGGTTCGGTCTTGCTCACAAATGCGTCAAATCCAGATTGTGCAAATCGCTCATCCGCAAAGAGTCCACTGCTCATCGCTACCAGCTTGGTGGTCGGGCTAATCGAAC
Organism: uncultured Anaerolineae bacterium; assembly: GCA_964628875.1. Classification (GTDB taxonomy): domain Bacteria; phylum Chloroflexota; class Anaerolineae; order J036; family Brachytrichaceae; genus AQU-03. Next base: position 4,767 of record CAZVQE010000019.1, on the reverse strand, counting down.
GCAAATCCGAGAGCATCTCACCTGTGTTGTCATTCAACATACCGCTGTCAATCAAAACTAGATCGGGGTGCAACATACGCATCTGCAGCCTTAGCAATTTGACCGCGCGCACGACGCCGACTAGCTTCATATCAGGTTGAATCGAAATCAGAGCGCGCAAAGCTGATATGACTGAGGGGTGTTCCTCAACAATCATGACCTCGGTCGGCGCGTGCACAGACATAGCATGATGCTACAAAAACCAACCTAACACAAACCATAGCGGAATATACAAGATGCGCCTAGCCATGTGGACAGGCAAGCATTCAGCAAACATTCATATTTCACCCAATTCGGGTATGATCAAAAAAATATGTCCGCGGCAAACATGAGCGCCGAGTTGCTGGCTCAGCTCTATGAGACCATCAACGACGCGGTGATCTTGATTGACAACCAGCAAAAAATCATCGCATTTAATGCTGGCGCTGAAAAGACATTTGGCTACGCCGCCAGCGAAGTCATCGGGCAGTCGCTAAACGTTCTTTTGCCCGACCGCTACAGACAGCACCACGGCGACCTCGTGCACGCATTTGCGCTCTCCAATGACTACTCGCGGCGCATGGCAGATCGCCGCGAGATTTTTGGCAAGCGCAAAAACGGCAAAGAGTTTCCCGCCGAAGCCGGCATCACAAAAATCGAAGTCCACGACAAATTTCATTTTGCCGTTGTGCTACGCGACATCACCGACCGTAAGCAATGGGAAGAAGAAAAGCGCGAACACTCCAATCAGCTAGCCATCACCGCCGAGCGCAGCCGCCTTGCGCGCGAGCTACACGATGCCGTCACTCAGTCGCTCTTTTCTGCCAACATCAGCGCCGAGGTGCTCTCGCAAGTATGGGAAAAAGACCGCGAACAAGGCTTGCAGCAATTACAACGCATCCGCGTGCTCACACGCAGCGCACTGGCAGAGATGCGTTCGCTGCTTTTTGAATTGCGCCCTACCGCGCTGACCGACTCAAAACTAAGCGACCTGCTGCGCCAACTCGCGGAGACGCACGGCACCCGCGCCGGCATCAAAATCGAGGGCGACTACGAAGAGTCGCACCAGTTGCCATCTGCGATTCAAATCGCGTTTTACCGCATCGCCCAAGAGGCGCTCAACAACATCAGCAAACACAGCCGCGCCACCCAAGCCACCGTGCGCCTCAATGTCACCGCCAAGAGCGCCATTATGCTGGTTGAGGATAATGGGACAGGCTTTGATCTCGGCAGTGCGCCAACCGATCATTTTGGACTCAAGATCATGCGCGAGCGCGCCGAAGAAATCGGTGCGGTGATCGAGATCGAGAGCCAGCTAAATCAAGGAACACAGGTTTTGGTGACGTGGAGAAACTAAAGATGATTCGAGTGTTGATCGTAGACGATCATATGATGGTGCGCACCGGTCTAGCAACCGTGTTGCAAGCAAATGGATTTGAGGTCGTCAGCGACGTGCCAGATGGCGAGCAAGCTGTCATCGCCTACGAGCATCACAAACCCGACGTGGTGCTGATGGATCTCATCATGCCGCGCCTCGATGGCGTTGGCGCTATCAAAGCCATCCGCGCGCGCGACCCGCAGGCGCGTATCGTGGCGCTCACCAGTTTCGATTCTGATGAGCTGGTACAAAATGCGCTGCAAGCTGGCGCCATCGGCTTTTTGATGAAAAACATCTCAGCCGACGACCTCTGCAAAGCCATCAAAAATGCAGCCAGCGGCAGACGCACTCTCGCGCCAGAGGCGGCTGATGCACTGTTGCGCTCAATGAATAAATCACCCGAAGTTGGCAGCGATCTCACCGAGCGCGAGCGCCAAATTCTCGGACTGATGGTGGATGGCTTAAACAACAGCCAAATCGCCGAGAAGATTTTCTTGAGCCCTTCGACCATCAAATTTCACGTCAGCGCCATTTTGTCAAAGCTCGGTGTGACCAATCGTGTCGAGGCGGTCGCGCTCTCGGTCAAGCACGACATCATCAAACGCGGGGCTTGAGGTTTACTTTTTTGCCAATGTCGCGTGCCCCACGCCCGCGAGTGCATTTTCATACAACATCAACACAAACAGCAGCGACGACAAGCGATTGAGATAGCGCGCGAGTTCGCCATTTTCAACGATGCCCTCGTGCCACACGCGCACGACTACGCGCTCAGCGCGGCGCACCGCCGTACGCGCGAGGTCGAGATACGCACCGCTCAACGTGTCGCCCGGCACCACAAATTCCTTTGGCAATGTGATCTCTGCCGTGACAGCGTCGGTCTGCTGCTCAAGCCACGTCACACGCGCGGCATCAATGCTGCGGAACTGAGCGGCTGCCTGTTGCGTGGCTGCCAGCTCAGCCATCATCTTGTAGAGGTCGCGCTGTGCCGTGAGAATGAGGCTCTGCGTGCGCTCACTCTTGGCGCTGGCGCGCGCGATGCCCATCGCTGAGTTTGCCTCATCCACTGTGCCGTAGGCTTCGGGCTGATCCGCATACTTGGCGACCCGCCCTTCACCCAACAAGCCGGTATATCCGTCGTCGCCGCCGCAGGTATAAAGACGATCTGTCATCGCGCAAAATTATAAGTGGGGCAAGTCCCAGACCGCCCCACCTTAAAACAAATTTACTTCGCTACAAAGTCAAGCTGGAGCGCCACCTCATCGGTGACATCCGCGACACTACGCACGGTCGGAATCGTCAGCTCAAACATCGTGCGCGTCACTTTGGCTTTGGCGCTGCCCATGATTTCGTTGGCTGATTTGACTGTCGCAGTCGTGTCAAAAGTGACCGGCTTGGTGATCGCGCGAATCTTGAGATTGCCCATGATCTTAAAGTTCACCGTATCGCCAACTTTAACCGCAGCAGGCAGACCTTGGATCGAGGTCGGCTCAAACGTGATAAATTGATTTTCAGGCTGATTGGTTTGCAAGATGAATCGGCGAATCGAACCATTGCGGTCGTTGCTATCGGTCGTCAGATCGCTCGCGTCAATCTTGATCGTGCCGACCTTTGACTGCGATGGATTTGCCAAGTTTAAGCTGATGTCGCCCGTCACCTTTGAGGTCTTGCCGATGACGGTCTTGGGTTGCCCTAACAGTTTTTCATCGAGGGTAAAGCTCGCTGACGACTGTGCAGAATCAATCTTGAGCGTGCCAGTCGCTGCCGCTGGTGCAACTGTCGCTGCAGGCGCGGCTGCCGGCGCCGCAGTCGGTTGTGCGAGTGGTGACGCTTGTGCGGCAGGCTTTGGCGCAGCC
>CAZVQE010000019.1:0-1418 GCA_964628875.1 uncultured Anaerolineae bacterium | reverse complement strand
CGCCGCAGTCGGTTGTGCGAGTGGTGACGCTTGTGCGGCAGGCTTTGGCGCAGCCGCAATGGGTGACGACGTCACTGGCACAGATGTCGCAGGCGCAGATGTAGGCGTTGCGCTCGGCGCGCACGCCGCCAACACAAACACACTCGCCAACATTGCCATTTGCATCTTTTGATTTATCTGAAATTTCATATAAGGTTTGTCTCTCCTGTTACTCAAAAACAATTAGCCTCCAAGCATATTGATTCGCATTCAGATGAGGTGAGCGCAGGATAAAGAGTAGATGAGAGCTTGGCGTATGGAGAAATGTCTAAAATCGGCAAGAGAGCAAGAATTGTCATGCCCACCTGAGCTGGCATCCGGTGCGCAAATCTAGGCGAAATACTGGATTCCCGCTTTCGCGGGAATGACGGATATCTCTCTCATCATAGACACCTGCGCGTATCGCGCTAAACTTCAGCCACGCACAAGCACATAAAACATGATTACATTCAACCCAAATACTCGCACGTTTAACATCAATCTCAAGCACAGCATCTATGCTTTTCAGGTGAATGAGGCGGGCGCAGTCGTACATCTCGCGCATGCCCCGCGCCCGCAGGACGCGCCATTTGCCGCACAACTCAACTCAGCTGTTACGCCATTTCAATCGGATGATCGCGCCTCATTTGAGCATCAACTCCGTCGTGATGAACTGGTTGCATTTGGCGATGTCAACTATCACGAGGTCTCACTCAAAGTGCTGTTTCACACGTTGCCAAGCGCCATTCAACCCAATGAAGCCCCACACCTGCCGATCCGCGATGTGCGGCTGCGCTATGTGTCGCACGAGATCGTGACCGATGCGCAACCCGGTCTCACACCGCCCGCCGCACGCACCGCAAATACATCGCCCCGCGAGACGCTACGCGTGCGTCTGCAAGACCCGATGCAGCCGCTGCGTGTGACGCTGTGCTATCGCGTCACGCCCGAGCATGACATCATCGAGCGCTGGATCGAGCTAGACAATCTCGGCTCAACGCCGATCATCATCGAGTCATGTGCATTTGCGACAATGCATGTGCCAAATGGCGCCAACGAACTGACTGGCACAAGTGGCGCATGGTCGCGCGAGTTTACGGCGCAGCGCGAAGTGATGCCCATCGGCATGCGCGTACTCGAGAGCCGCACCGTGCAAGGCGGACACGCCAGCAATCCGTTTTTTATGCTCAATCGCCCGCATCAAGCATGGGAGGATCACGGCACAGTATGGTTTGGTGCGCTCGCCTATAGCGGCGCGTGGCGCATCGCCATCGAGCATCTGCTGTCGCTGGATGTGCGCGCACACGCGGGCTACAACCCGTTTGACTTTGATCTGATCCTCGCGCCCGCTGAGCGGCACATTACCCCCGCCCTCGTGTGCGGCGTGAGTCACGATGGCT
>CAZVQE010000018.1:0-15663 GCA_964628875.1 uncultured Anaerolineae bacterium | reverse complement strand
GTTTTTGCAAAAAGTCAAAAACTGGCAAAAGCATATGGCTCCCTTTCGCTGAAAAAGTGATTCTCAAAAAAAATAGAACCAAAGTGGCTATAGCCCGGTATGACGCAACACGTCAAGCACGCGATGGCTAAAAGCACGACTGCCACACACAAGCGTGGCGGTGCGCGGCAGCCCGCGCTCATCCTCAAACCAAATTTTCAGGGCTGGCAAAAATCCATGCGAGCAAGTTACAACCGTCTCGCGCGCGTCATTGAGTTTGCGCAATGAGGCCTTGAGCGCGTGGTCGTATGTATTTTCAAATTCAAACGTCGCCTCGCGCGTGCGCGTGCGCAACCGCGCTGGTGTTTGTCGCAGCACAAAGCCGTTGTATTCATTGCCGAGGCTGCCAAACCACAACAACAAATCTGGCGCGACGTTGGGTAAATGAGGTCGCAGTGGAATCAACTCGATAGCGTAATTGGCGCGGCGAATCAACCAACGCACAACGCCCATGAGCAACAACACAGCCATCAACAGCATGCCGACCTGTGCTATCGGACTCAACATGTTTTCGACCGGCAGCGATTCCACACGCAGATACACCGATGGCTCAGGCGCGCGCCCTTGCACCACTCTGCCGATCAGCGTAATGGGCGCTGCCCCTGTGCGCGCCTCACCTAGTAAATTGGCATCCAACACCATCAGCGAAGTCGGCGAACCCGGCGCAGTCATCGGAATAAAACGATTGCCATTCCACGAGAAGATATGCATTGACACGCGCGTCTGGATCATACGGCTTGGCGCCAGAGTGCCGCTGACCTTGACAAATGTGTTGGCGCGTTCGTTTGTGATTGTGTCTAATGGCGCCTCAACGAGGTCTGGCGGTTGCGATGATGTAGGGCGGTTGAGCGCCATCATGATGACAGCCGCAACCGCTAGACCCGTTGTTAATAGGGTCACCCATCGCCGTTGGTCGGCGATGTAGCACAACTGCGCCAACGCATTGAGCAACTTCGCCATATCTTGGGCGCATTGTAACGCAGAATATTTTGTTTGAAAACAAAAAAGAGCCTACAGTTTGTAGGCTCTTTGACATCGGTTTTGACGCGATTTACTTGGCGATAAATTTCTTGTAGAGCCAGAGCAACAGCATCGAACCAAGCACTGCCAAAATAATGTTCCAGATGATGCCGCCGACGGCTAGACCCAACAACCCAGCCACGACGCTACCCACAATGCCGCCCAACACGCCGATCAACATCGTCACCCAAATGTTGCCTTCACCAACATCCTTGCCCGGCATAATGCGCTGCGCGATATAGCCCGCTGCCAAACCAATCACCGCCGAAATCAAAATACTCAAAATATCCATATTGATTGCTCCTTTGAAAATTAATGTCTATTTCGTGTTTTTCAACACACAAGTAAATATTACACCCGCCCGCTCAAGAAATATTAAAAAAACAAATAAGACATGATTGATATGCTAAACAGCGCGTGTTACCATACCTTGTTTATTTTGAATTACACAGATCAGCCCACCAAGCTATTTTTAGGTCGTGCCTTTAGCCCGACGCTGCATCAACCGTTGGACGAACCCTACGTCATCAATCAGCGCGATCTCGTTACGCATGCCGTGTGCCTTGGCATGACTGGCACGGGCAAAACCGGACTCGGCATCGTGTTGCTCGAAGAAGTCCTGCTGCAAAGTGTGCCGACCATCATCATTGATCCCAAAGGCGACATCACCAATCTAGCGCTGACTTTTGACAAATTGCAACCCAGCGATTTTGAGGCATGGACTGATAGTGACAGCGCCACTCAACAACACAAAAGTGTTGCGCAACTCGCAGCGCAGACCGCCAAGCAATGGGGCGAAGGACTGCAACGCGACGGCATCTTGCCTGAGCGCATCGCGCGATTTAATGACCGCGTAGATGTGCGCATCTACACACCCGGCAGCGACTCAGGCATCTCGGTCAACGTGTTGCGCAGCTTTGCGCCGCCATCGGGTCTGACGTGGGCGCGTCATACAGAGCTACTGCGTGACCGCATCGCACAGACTTGCTCGGCGATCCTCGAGCTGGTGGGAATCGAAGCCGACCCGCTCAAAAGCCGCGAGCACATCTTGATGGCATTGGTCTTTGAGAGCGCGTGGCGCGCAGGACAAGACCTCGACCTGCCGTACCTCATTCGCATGATCCAAGAGCCGCCCGTGCAGCGCGTCGGCATGTTTGACCTTGAGGCGTTTTATCCGCGCAAAGATCGTTTTGAATTGTGCATGCTGCTCAATAACATTGCCGCGTCGCCATCGTTTGTGGCGTGGCAGACTGGCGAGCCGCTGGATGTGCAAACGCTATTGCAACCCATTCGCGGTGTCGGTGGCAGCAACCCTATCGGCAAAACACGCGCCAGCATTTTTTGTCTGGCACATCTCGATGACGCCGAGCGCCAATTTTTTGTGACGCTGCTGCTGTCGCAGATGGTCTCGTGGATGCGCGCACAGAGTGGCACATCCGTCATGCGCGCGCTGGTGTATTTTGATGAGGTGTATGGATATTGCCCGCCATTTCCGCGCAACCCTTCCTCCAAGACGCCGCTCATGCAGCTGCTCAAGCAAGGTCGCGCGGCAGGTCTCAGCGTATTTTTGGCAACTCAAAATCCGGCAGACCTCGATTACAAAGGGCTTGGCAATGTTGGCACATGGTTTGTTGGGCGGCTACGCACCGAGCGCGATCGCATGCGCGCGCTTGAGGGGCTAGAGGGCGCGGGCGTTGGCATTGATCGTGATGAATTGGAGTCGCCGCTATCGTCATTGCCGCCGCGCACATTTTTGGCGCAACAAGCCAGCGGTGCTGCGCAGTTTATGCAGACGCGCTGGGCGATGAGCTACCTGCGCGGGCCGCTGATCAACGCACAAATCAATTTGCTCAAAACCCAACGCGGCTGGCAGTCAGACTCAGCGCCCGTGTCAGCGCCATTTGTTGCGCCCGTCGCGGCGACTGCGAGCGCAATTCCCAGCGACGACGCACCCATACAAAAACCTACATTTCAACGACGCATTGCGATGGAGCGCACCGCGCTGCCGCCGGATGTGCGCGAGGTGTTTTTGCATCGGGTGTCGCTGGCGCAGTCGCGCGTCGCCGGCGCAAACACGCCGCGTATGTATCGCCCGTATCTGCTCGCCAGCGCCGTCGCACGCATCACTGATCGTGCCAGCGGCGTGATGTACGACGACCGATTTAGCTATCTGGTGACACTTGATCGGGTGTTACGCGCGCCGGATTTTGCGCAGGCGCAGACGTTAACGGGCTTTGAGCCAAGCGCGCTCGAGCATGAGCCGCTGCCCGATGTTGAGTTTGCCAATCTGCCCGCAGGGATCAATGTGCGTTGGCTGCGTCAGTGCGAGCGGCTGCTCATTGAGCATGTCTATCGGCACGTTGTCGCCAAAGTCTGGTACAACCGCACGCTCAAAGTGTATGGCGCGCCCAATGAAAATCAGCAGGATTTACGCCAACGCTGCGAAGACCTCGCGCGCGCCAAACGCGACGCTGACGCTGAGCGCGTACGCAAACAATTTGACACGCGCATCGCCGCGCTCCAAGACAAACTCGCGCGCGAAGAACGTGAGCTGACAGCAGATCGCAAAGAGCTAGACGCGCGTAAACGCGAAGAGATGCTGACCAACGCCGAATCGCTGTTTAATTTTGTGCTGCGGCGCCGACACACGACCGGTCGCTCGGTCAGCTATGGCGCGCAAAAACGCCGCCTGACGCAATCTGCCGCAGAGGACGTGCGCGAGTCCGAGGACATGATCGAGCTGCTGCGCGACCAGCTACAACAAGCCGAGCACGAGTATCGTGACTCGCTCAACGCCATCAGCGACAAATGGACGGCTGCGCTCAATGATCTACAAGAGATCTCACTCGTGCCACGCAAGAGCGATATCTTTGCGGACGTCGTGGCGATTGCGTGGGCGGTCTGAGTTATTAGTAGTTAGTAGTTAGTTTTTAGTTGTTGGTTCTTACTAAAAACTAATAACTAAACACTAACTACTCTGTCTCCACCTTAGTCGCCGCGATGACAAGCTCTTGGGCGGCTTTGACATTGCGCATGACTTTTGCCATGTTGCCTTTGAGTTTGAGGGTGTTTGTTAATAGCGCTCTGATCGGGTCAACCTCGCGGCGCAACACACGCATCCAGTTTTTGCGGGTGCCATTGATGCGAAACTCAGGCTGATGCTCGCTCTCGTCGGCGGCGATATGCGCAGCGCGGCACTCGCCGTGCCACAGATCCACATAGATCAGCGTGCGCGATTCATTTGGCGCATCTGGCTCGACGATAAACCAAAAGTCACCCTCCCATTGTTTGGCGGCTTCACGATACGCGGCGTGATTGTTAATCGCATCTTTGAGCGCAGCGACCCATTCGGCGGATGGAAAGACGTAGGACATATAAGGATTTTATGCGAGTTCATGCGTTTATGATGGTGGAGATGTCAGCGCCAACCATCAGCGTCATCAGCATTGCCCTCAACGCGCGCGATGAGCTCGCCCGCACGATCGCCAGCGTGCGCGAGCAGTCTCATCAGCCGCTCGAATACATCATCGTGGATGGCGGCAGCGCCGACGGCACGCGCGAGCTGATCTCGCAAAATCGTGACATCATCAGCGCATTTGTCAGCGAGCCTGATCGTGGCATCAGCGACGCATTTAACAAAGGCGCGCGCCTGAGTCGCGGCACATGGGTCAACTTTATGAACGCGGGCGATATCTTTGCGGCGCGCGACTCGCTCAGTGTGGCGCTGAGTCACGCGCGCGACGATGTCAATCTGATCTACGGGCAATGTCAATTTGCGGACCCCGATGGGCGCGTGCTGCGCGGCTACGCGGGCGCGCCATTCGCCCAGCGGCGCCTACGCGCCAAGATGTTTATCCCGCATCAAGCGACGTTCATGCACCGCGCGCTGTTTGAGCGGTTTGGTGAATTTGCGCTCGACTATCGCGCGGCGATGGACTACGATTTTTTGTTGCGCGCGCGGGATGCTCTGCGCCCGATCTATGTGCCGCAGCCATTGGCGATCATGCGCACGGGCGGCGCGAGTCAGGTGAATGAAGCCCGCACCTACGGCGAGTACCGCCGCGCCCAAGTGCATAACGGGATTTCGCCCATCGAAGCGGCAATCTACTATCATTCATTTATGCTCAAACGCACGGCACGCGAGATACTGCACAAGCTCGGACTGCGCGCGATGCTGAGCAAACTACGACCGATTGATGCGTAAATTTACCGACTGGCTGCGCCTGCCGCCACCGCAATTTAACAAACCGGCTCTCAGCATCGAGCAATGGGCGCTGCGCATCTTGCAATGGACGGTGATCGTCTTGTTGTTGCTGTTGCCATTTTTTAATCTCGACGATGTGTATTATTTTTTAACAGGCTACGGCGGCGCACAGCAACGCTCCATCGTCGAGAAAATTATTTTCGAGGAGCTGTTTAGCTGGCGCCCCGCGTGGTACGCCTGGGCGGATGCCATTACCGGTCAGCAACGCGCGATGATCCCGCTGTATTTGCGGCTTGCCAAAGACGCGGGCATGGTGTTGTTGGCGCTGCTCGCGTTGTTCATTCACCTGCGCAACGGGCGCTGGCATAAATCGCTGTATGTGTTTTTGCCGTTTTTTGCGGTGATTGCCGTGTCAATTGCTCTGCTATTGCTCAGTAGCCCCGACACGGGCGTTGCGCGTTCGCTTTTGCTCGGCGGCATACGCTGGGCGCTGCCGATTGTGCTGGCGTATCTGATGATTGGGCTGATTGACGACGCGTTTATGCAACGGCTGATTCGTGTGCTGCTGTATTTGTTTGCGCTGAGTGTGGCGATTCAGATCGTCGAGCTTTTCTTTTCGCAGGGGCTGTATGGCTGGCAAAAAATCATTGGGCAGTTTAAGGTTGCCATTCGCGTTGGTGGACTATTTTTGAAACCAGCCACGTCTGGATTATTTGCCTGTATGGTCGCATTTTTGAGTTATTTTTATTTGTCGCCGCAGTCGCGCTGGCACACACGACGCTGGCTCATATGGCTAGTCGCACTCATCAGCATTTTGATGAGCGGCTCAGGCACTGCCATCTTCGCGTTTGGCGCAATGTTGTATTTTGTGTCGTTTGGCGCGCGGTTCCTCAAGCTCAAATTTTTGTTATTGCCCATTTTGGCGGTCGGGCTGTACGTCAGTCTCGGCACGATCACCGGTCGCGGCAATGCGATTTACGATTCGGCGTTTGTGCGTTTTGTGTCGTATCTGCAAGCGTTTGGTCAGGCGCGGCTACTCACCAATGACTTTGGCTCATTTACAAATGCAGCTTACATCATCACCGCGTCACAATTTGGCTCGCAAATCCCTGACTCGACCTACATCAGCCTGAGCGGCAACACTGGCACGCTTGGTTTGTATACATTTTTGTTTATGGGCGCGGCGTTGTTGATTTTGGGAATTGCGCGCCAACGGTTAGACGCATTTATCTTCGTAGTGACGCAGCTTGCGTTTTACACGGGTGTGAGCTTCACAGAGGTCTTTCCGGTGAATCTACTCTTTGCGCTATGGGTCGGTTATTTTGTAGCACACGTCTTGGGTCAGCCGCAGCATTGGTGGCATATCGGGATACGCCGTACGACAACGCGCAACTCGTCGGCTGAAATTCCATTAACGGCATAATCAAGCCCGTGTCCGCCCGATCCGCACACCAGCCAAAAAATTATTTTCCAGCGCTTGACGGTTTGCGCGCCATTGCGGCGTTGGCGGTTGTTTTTTATCACTTAAATCTTCCGGGATTTAGATGGGGCTGGTCGGGCGTGCAATTGTTTTTTGTGTTGTCGGGTTTTTTGATCACGGGGATTTTGCTTGACACCAAAGACAAACCGCACTATTTCAAAAATTTTTACATCCGTCGTTCGCTGCGCATTTTCCCGATTTACTATTTACTGATCTTTGCGTTGTGCATTTACGGCTTGGCGCGTGGCTTTTACATCAAGCCTGATTTGCTGCCATACTATCTGACCTACACACAAAACTACATCATCGGTCAGCTCAATTTTTTGACCGACTACTGGGGCGCGATCAATCACACATGGAGTCTTGCCATTGAGGAACAGTTTTACTTGATTTGGCCCCTGCTCATTTTTGTGTTGCCGCGGCGCGCAGTGCCGTACGTGTGTATTGCGCTTGTGCTATTGGCAATCGGTTGGCGCGCGATGACGCACCTGCCGTGGCGACACGTTACCGCTACACCTTTTAGCATCGCGCTACCCGCACATATTGATGCATTGGCGGGCGGTGGGCTCATCGCCTATCTCTCGCGCGTGATATCACCACAACGTCTGATCTTGCCCGCAATGATCGCTATGCTGATCGCCGTTGTTGCCGCATGGCTGACCAACTTTCAAATTTACGATTCGTTTTATGCCGCGCTCGGCGTTGATGCGCTCGGCAATCCATTTGCAAATACATTGCTGACGTTGTTTTTTGGTGGGGCAATTACGCTTGCCGCCTATGGACCGACGTGGCTTATTCAACTGTTCAGCTTGTCGCCGTTGCGGTTACTTGGCAAGATTAGCTACGGCATCTACTTGTATCATTTGCCGATTATTTCGCTCGGCGAAAATGCCATTCACCAACTCATGCTGCAACTTGCGCCACTCTACGCCGACGCGCTCACAAAACTCAGCCTCTTGACACTAACGCTACTCATCGCGGCTGCCTCATGGAACATCATCGAGCGACCGCTCAACGCGCTCAAAGACCGCCTCACGCCTTCGCGCGCGGCTGCACATCAGGCGGTGACAGCATGAGTGAGCCGCGCGTCAGCATCTCGATTGCGAGTTACAACCAAGCTGCGTTTATCCATGAGACGCTGACCAGCGCGCTCGAGCAAGACTATGACAATCTGCAGGTCGTGATCTCCGATGATGGCTCGCGCGACGGCACGGCTGACATCATCCGCGACTATGCGGCGCGCTATCCGCAGCGACTGGTGGCGATCACCGAGCCAACCAACGTCGGCATCACCCGCAACAACAATCGCATCTTGCCGCACTGCGATGGCAAATACATCGCGTTTCAAGGCGGCGACGATGTGTTGCTCGCAGGCAAGATTCGCGCTCAGGTGAATTGGATGGAAGCCGATGAACGCCGCGCGATGTGTGGTCACGATGTCGAGGTGTTTGACAGCGACAGCGGCGTGACGCAACATTTGTGGTCGGCGCAGATTCCATTGCGCACAGGCGCCAGCCCATATGACGCAGTTGTGTTTGGACATTTATTTGCGGGCACCTCGACCATGATCCGCGCCAAAGACATGCCGCGCAACGGATTTGATGTGCGCGTGACGGCGCTATCGGACTGGAAATTTTGGATTGACGTGCTGACCCATGCGTGGCAAGCCGCGCCCGATCATGCGCAATTTGGCTGGATCGAGGGTGTGTATGCGCGCTATCGCATCTGGGCGGGCAACACCATGAAGAAAAAACTGCGCGTGCAAAAAGATATGCAGATGTGCGCGCGCCTGCTGATGAATGAAAGCCCCGACCCACGCATTCGCCAGTTTTATCAGCAAGAGCGCGCCAAGCGCGACTTTGAGCGGGGCTATTATTTTTTGAGGAATGGCGATTCAGCGCGCGCACGCTATCTGCTGTCGCGGTCAGTGCATACGCGCATCTACGCGCGCAAACCCGTGATCGCCTATCTCGCCAGCCTGCTGCCTGCACCTATCGCGCTGCGCATGGTCGGCGCGTACCGCGCTCAACGCTAAACAGAAGACAAGGTGACTGACTCCTGTCTCCCGATCCCTGACCCCTGATCGCTCATTGCTCCAATACAACTCCACCATTGCGCCAACAAAAATCTAACAGTTCGAGCTTAGATTACTTCTAAATTTGTAGAGGTGAATATGAGCAAAATAGTAGGAATTGATTTAGGCACAACCAACAGCGTCGTGTCAGTATTGGAAGGTGGCGCCCCCACCGTTATCCGCACAGCCGAAGGCGGCAATCTCGTGCCGTCGGTAGTCGCATTTAACAAAAATGGCGAGCGCATCGTCGGCATCCCCGCAAAGCGCCAAGCCGTTGTAAATCCTGAGAACACTGTATTTAGCATCAAGCGCTTTATCGGGCGCAAGTTTGATGAGGTTGAGGCTGAGCGCAAGCGCGTGCCGTATCCGGTCATGGAAGGTCCAAGCAAAGACGCGCGCGTCAAAATCTCAAACACGAATAAGGTTTACACACCGCAAGAGATCAGCGCAATGGTGCTTGGCAAACTAAAGGCGGATGCTGAGGCGTATCTCGGCGAACCCGTAACCAAAGCCGTAATTACGGTGCCAGCGTACTTTAATGACAGCCAGCGCCAAGCGACAAAGGACGCAGGTCAGATTGCTGGACTCGAGGTCGTGCGCATCATCAACGAGCCCACTGCGGCTGCACTAGCCTATGGTTTGGACAAAAAGAAGGATGAAACCATCGTCGTGTTTGACCTTGGCGGTGGCACGTTTGATGTGAGTGTGCTGGAGGTCGGTGACGGCGTGATCGAGGTCAAAGCCACCAACGGCGACACGCATCTCGGCGGCGACGATTGGGACAGCGCGGTCATGGATTGGATGATCGCCGAATTTAAGAAAGAACAAGGCGTAGATTTGCGCTCGGATCGCCAAGCGCTACAACGATTGCGTGAGGCGGCCGAAAAAGCAAAAGTTGAGCTAAGCACGTTGATGGAGACCGAGATCAACCTGCCCTATGTGACGGCTGATGCAAATGGCCCAAAGCACTTGATGCTCAAGCTCACGCGCGCCAAATTTGAACAGATGAGCGCAGATTTGCTCGCGCGATGCAAGACGCCGCTAGAGCAGGCGCTCAAAGATGCAAATCTAAAGATGAGCGATATTGATGAGGTCGTGCTTGTCGGTGGCAGCACGCGCATGCCGATGGTGCAAACGATGGTCAAGCAGCTCACGGGTAAAGAGCCAAATAAGAGCGTCAACCCAGATGAGGTCGTAGCAGTTGGCGCAGCCATCCAAGGTGGCGTGCTGGCAGGCGAGGTCAAGGATGTGCTGTTGTTGGATGTGACGCCATTGTCACTCGGTGTCGAGACGCTAGGCGGCGTGATGACGGTTTTGATTCCGCGCAACACGACGATACCTGTCAAGAAGAGCGAAGTGTTTAGCACGGCTGAGGACAACCAGTCTGCAGTGACGGTCAAGGTGTTTCAAGGCGAACGTCCGATGGCAAGCGACAACATGCCATTAGGTCAGTTCAATTTGGAAGGCATACCCGCTGCGCCGCGCGGCATGCCGCAAATCGAAGTCGGCTTTGACATTGACGCAAATGGCATTATCAATGTGTCTGCAAAAGATAAAGCCACTGGCAAGGAGCAGCGCATCAGCATCACGGCTAGCACCAACCTGAGCAAGCAAGATATTGACCGTATGGTGAATGAAGCCAAGAAGAACGAAGGCGCAGACGCCAAACGCAAAGAGTTGATCGAGGCACGCAACAGCGGCGATCAGGCAGTCTATCAAGTTGAAAAGACACTCAAAGATATGGGCGACAAAGTGGATAGCGCAACTCGTGGCAATATCGAAGGCGCAATCAACGATGTGCGTGATGCGCTCAAGAGCGACGATGTCAATCGCATCAAGAAGGCAACCGAAGCGCTACAGCAAGCCGTCATGCAAATGGGGCAAGCGCAATATGGCGCAGCCAACGGTGCAGAAGATGGCGCGACACCACCTAACGCTAGCGGCGGCAACGCCGACGGCGTAGTCGAAGGCGAATATCGCGCGGTGTAACACAAAATCACCGAAAATAGAAAGAGGCGAATCTTAATTGATTCGCCTCTTTCTTTGCAAAAAATTCCAGGAACTATCTAACGATGGAAAGATAACAAAGAAATGTGGCTGTGTCATTTCGACGAGCGAAGCGAGGAGAAATCTGTCGTTAAATCTAGCGCGCAAATCAACACGCGCTCAGATTCCTCCGCCTTCGGCGTTTGGAATGACACACGTAGACTTTCTGCGATACACGCGTTATCCATCTGCTAGTGTCACTGTCCTCTCCCTGTTTAGACACTCTCAAACTCTAAGTGTTTTCTATTTATGCGCTATGATTCATACCTCGTAACGCATGCAAGATTTTCGCGGCTACACAAATCTAGTGGAGATCGGACGCGGTGGAATGTCCACCGTATATCGCGCCACATCTCCGAGCGGGCATATTGTTGCGCTCAAGCTGCTCAAATCCAACCGCGCTCAACAACCCACCGCTTGGAAAAGATTTGAACAAGAAATCGCGCTTGGCATGTCGTTGCGACACCCAAACATCGTGCGCGTGATTGACTTTAATCTGCAGGATGCCGCGCCGTTTATCGTCATGGACTACGCGCCAGGTGAGTCACTGGAGCAACGTGTCTCACGCGGCGCGATATTTACGTCAGAGCAATGGAAGCCGCTGCTCAATGACATCGCCTCTGCGCTCGATTATGCGCATGCGCACGGCGTCATTCACCGCGATGTCAAACCCAGCAATATCATCCTTCGCGGTGATGGACACGCCATGTTGCTCGACTTTGGCATCGCCAAAGCCTCAGGCATCACTTTTTACACCGACCGCGACACACGCATCGGCTCAGTGTTTTTCATGTCGCCCGAGCAAGCGCAAAATGAAGGTTTGCTCACGCCGATGAGCGATGTGTATTCGCTTGGCGCAACAACATTTTTTGCGTTGCTTGGGCGTCCGCCTTTTTTGGGCGACAGCGAGGTCGGCATCGCGCGTATGCACATTGACGCCGCGCCGCCGCATCTGTGCGAATTAGATTCCAACCTATCAAAAATCGTCTGCGCATCTGTGCTCAACGCGCTCGAAAAAAATCCGCAGCAACGCCCACAATCTGCGGGCGCATATGCCGCGTTGTTTGAGCAAGCGATGCAACCCAACAACACGATCAACGAATCGCTCAATGCATTGACTCGACGATATCATGTGGCACTGCGCCCGCCACCACCTCAACCTCGTGCGCATCTACCGCAACCACGCATAGTGCAGCCGACTCATATCAAACCAGTGCAGCCGCGCGTTCGATTCAATCCGTTATGGCTCATCCCGTTGTTCGCGTGTTTGTGCCCGTTGATTGCCGCGTTGGCTTTTGCGAATTGGATTCGCAGCCAATTTGATGTGCCAGTAATACCTCAGACCTATTTGCCCGCGATCACTGCGCCGCCTCGAAGCTCCGTCACCCCATCAGCGCTCGCAACCAGCGCGCCAATCATTGTCACCAGCTACGGGACGTCCATTTCCACTGCGGTTGTGCCCATTTGGACCAGCGCGCCAGTGACCGCCATTCCAACACTGAGCGATATGATGCACTTTTCGGTGGCGACCCAAGCCCCAAGTTATTACATTTATCCGACCAGCGTGCCGCCATTGCGCGTGCAACCACCGCGCGGCGCGCCTGTTACTCAACCTTCGCGTCAGCCGCGCCCCATTCAGCCGATCATCATCCACAGCCCGACGCCAGCGCCAACCAAGACCACGCCACCTACTGCGACCATTAGCCTCACCGCTACGTCGAGCGCAACCGCCGCAGCTCAGCCATCGCCAACACTCAGCCCCACCGCAACACGCACCAACGCCCCAACTCAATCGCCGACGCCCACAGTATCAGCCACACAAACTCCTACACGCACCCCAACCCCTGCTCCATAGCGCGTAGGATACTCGTCAACTTTTCGTCAGAAAGTTGTCAAGCACACGCGTGTCATTTTTTGTATTGTGTCTGCGCAGGAGCAACACAATGGAACAAACTCAATTTGGTCGCGTATTTGTCAAGCTTTTTCTCGGCACGTGGTTGATGTTTTTGATGATGGCTCTCATGTCTCAGCCGCACTAGTGCGTCATGCGATAGCCGCGCCCAGCTACAGTATGCACGTAACGCGGATTGGCGGGATCAGGTTCTATCTTTTCGCGCAGACGCCGCACGAGCTGCGCGAGACTGTCGTCGCGGATGCCACGCTCAAAGACTTTGTCTTCGCTCCACACCGCGCGGATGATGTCGTCCTTTTCGCATACGGCGTTGGCATGTGTCTGCAGATAGCTCAGGAGTGCGTGTTCTTTGGCGGTCAGATTTGTGGTGTCAAATGAAGTACTCGCGGCGGTTTGTGATTTGCCCAGCAACGGCAGATTTTTCAGCCCGCTCCGTTGCACCTCTTCGTCCAAGGGTTCATCCGCCCAAAACTCATTCACCCGCGCACGCACCGCCGCATGAGCCGACAACTCAGCCACCGTAAGTGGCGCGCCCTGCTGATATGCCTCGCATGCCGCGCGCAGCAACGACGCATAGCCGCGCGTCGCCGCAATCAATTGATCTTCGACAGTGGCGTTCCAATTCAACGCATGACGCTCCGCATATCGCTGGATACTCCAGCGCGCATCGCTCTCGCTCAGTGCGCCCAAATAAATGACGTTGGCATGAATCAACTCCGCCAACTCATTATTTGCAGCCAGCATGTGGCGTGTGGCGATCACATAGCTCAGGCTAAATTTGTGCGCATCACGCAACGCGCGCAGATTGCTAAACAGCGTCATATCATGCACGCCAGCCAGCGCGTCAAAGCGGTCGAACAAAAAGCAAATACGTTTGACCACGCGCAAGGCTTGAGCTATCGCAACATCCAGCGCATCAAACTCATCGCTCGCGTCTTGTGTGCTATCGAGCGCGCGGCGCATCAACCTAAACAATGCCGCGCTATTGAGCGTCGAGAGGCGATTGCAATCCACCAAAACAAAACGCGTGTCTTTTTCGGCGATGCGATTTGCCACAAAGCCCATCAGGTTGCTCTTGCCTGCGCCACTGAGTCCGACTATGGACACACTCTCGCCGCCACGCACAGCGCGCGTGATGACGCCGACCTCTTGCTGACGATATGAATCTGGATAGGTGTCCCACATAGCGCGTATACTCATTTTACTGATGGCAGATTCGACTCGTCGCATCCTGTTGCTGATTGGAATTGCGCTCGTGCTGATCTCGTTGGTCGCGCTAGCGTATGGCATATTGCCAAACACACAGCGACGCGCGCAATATCAGACGACGCCGATCAGCGCCACACTCAGCCCATGAAGCGCATCGCGTCACACATCCACCTGCCACTCGGCGCAATTGCCTTGATTGCGCTGATGAGTGCGTGTGCGTCACCGACGCCAGCAGCCGCGCCCAGACCCGCCGAAGCATCGAAACCTGCTGCTCCAGCAGCCGCGCCAGCCGCAACTGCCGCGCCAAAACCCGCGCCGACATCAGCGCCTGCTGCAGCATCAAGCGCGCCATCGAGTGCAACTGTCATTCCGCCAACCGCCGAGCAAAAAAACACACAAACGCAGCTTGCGCCGCAACCAACGACAACGGTCTTGCAGGTCGAGTCGCGCGTAGTCGAGTTGGAATGGGCGCCGCGCATGAAACTAGGCGACTCCGAACCCGTGCGACTCTCGCTCAATCCGACCCAAGATGGCTACGTCGTGCGTCAAGAGATGGCAGATGGTCAAGTCATCACCAACAACGTGCGTGTGATTCGTCCAGATGGCGTAGATGTATTTGCGGTGGCGAATCTGTCGGGCGTGAATTTTGATATCGAGCCGCGCGGTGACCTCGTGAGCGATCTACCACTCGGCGAGCCACTCATATGGCGTTGGACGATCAGCCCGCGCAACGGCGGCAGTCACTCGCTGTCGCTCAATCTACTCGTACGCCATCAGCCGCGCGACGCAAAAACTACGCCGCGTGAATATCTGATTTTCTCGCGCGGGCTCGAGGTGCAAGTCAGCACACTGCTGGGCATGAATGCGAGCGAAAGCACGATGATGGGCGCACTCGGTGTGTTGCTCGGCGCGGGCATCAGCGCATATGCCATTCGCCGCAAAGCCAAGACGCAACTCATCAGCGCGTATGTGCCAGCGACAAAACCCGATCAGACGTTGCTGGTCGCGCCAAACACAAACGCATCCATCGAGCCGCGCGCGGGCATCGAGCTGGGCGCGACAGATCGCACGCTGCTGCAAGCTGTATTTAGACGCTATGCGCGCGTGGTCATTGACCGCGAGTTTCGCTCGGGCTACTCAGGCGCGCGCACGTATCTGGCGCTACCGATCCGCGATGACGGTCGCGCCGACGCGCACACGATTGCAAAGGTCGGCAGCGAGACGGACATCAACGCCGAGTTTCGCAACTATGAGCAGTTTGTCAAAGATCGCCTGCCCGCGATCACCGCGCGCATCCAAGAGCCGCCCGTGCATGTGAAGGGTGCAGAGAACGTCGCGGCAGTGCGCTACACGTTCGTCGGGATGCCGGGTCAGCCGCCGACCAGCCTCAAAGAGGCGCTGCAACAAAATGCAGATGCGGCGCTGATTCAAAAGCTGTTTGAGTCGTTTGGTCCGGGCTGGTGGATGCAACGCAAGCCGTATGTGTTTCGTGCGGCGAGCGAGTATGACCGCGCACTGCCGGTGCATTTTGTGGTGGATGCGCGCACGGCGATGATTGAGAATGGCGCGCAGCGTATGCGTGGGACGCAAGCCATTCACGAGATCAGCATCAAGCTCGGCGACCTCGTGCAACTCGACGACTTTGCGCGGGTCGAGCCACGCGCCAATGATGACGGCTA
>CAZVQE010000017.1:0-16003 GCA_964628875.1 uncultured Anaerolineae bacterium | reverse complement strand
CATCTGCGCATGGAGCGTCATATCAGCAACGCCGCAAAAGTCGCCGCGCACCTGACGCAGCATCCGAAGGTGGCGTGGGTCAATCATCCAAGTCTGCCGACCTACAAATATCGTGACCTCGCGCAAAAGCTCGCGCCCAACGGCGTGACCGCGCTGATCGGATTTGGCATCAAGGGTGGACGCGCGGCGGGCGCATCATTTATCAACAACCTCAAGCTGCTATCGCACGTCGCCAACATCGGCGACGCCAAATCGTTGGCGATCCATCCGGCGACGACCACGCACTCACAGCTCACTGCTGAGGAGCAGCAACTCACCGGTGTGTCCGACGATTTCATTCGCCTAAGCATCGGCATCGAAGATGTCAATGACATCTTGTGGGACATTGATCAGGCGCTTGGCTAGTTAAATTAACCATTGAGCCATTGACGATTGACCCATTCAATAATCAATCGTCAATGGCTCAATAAGCAATCTATAAAATGACATCAAAACAAATTTGCGAAAAGGGTATCCCTTTATCTGTGGTCACATTGAACCGCGCGGTGATCGTCATCAGTGTATTGCTCGGACTGACACTGCATCAGCCTTTGCTGATCGTGCCTATTTTTGTCGTGCTCGTTTTTGCGTTACTCCTAGGACCACGTGGCAGCTTGGTTTATCAAATTGGCGTGCGTGTGTTTGCGCAACCTACTGACGAGAGCGGCTATGAAGATTGTCGCCTCATGCGCTTTAACAACACGTTGGCTGTGTTGATGCTCGGCGCGGCGCTCGTTGCTTTTGTCTTCGGGCAGTCAGTTATTGGCTGGTTGCTCGCAGCGACAGTCGCAATTGTGGCTACAGTTGCGTTGGCTGGCTTTTGCGTGGGTTGCTTTTTATATTTCCAATTTCGCCTGCAGCGCTCGCGGCTCTTTGGTGGATAGGCGGCAGGCGAGTCGATAAAGCAAAGGCAAAACATGAGTTATCTTGATCCCATTCAATTTGGATACGCGGGATTTTGCGATCTTTTTGACGAACTTCCGTTGTGGTCAGCGCCATTTGGATTGATGCTCCTCGACCGTGTCCCAATGAAATCAGGGCTGACGATTTTGGATGTCGGCGCAGGAACTGGTTTTTTGACGATCGAATTGGCAGAGCGCTGTGGATCAAGCGCCAAAGTGATCGCCGTTGATCCCTGGAAAGACGCGCTAGATAGATTGCGCATCAAGATCGCCCAGCGCCAACTGCACAATGTCGCCGTGCTTGAGCAAGACGCCTCTACACTGGATCTGCCGCAGGCATCGGTTGATGTCATTGTGTCAAATCTCGGCATCAACAATTTTGAGGATGCCAACCATGTGTTGCAAAGGTGCTATCAGGTTGCTAAGCCAGGCGCTGCGCTTTTGCTCACCACAAATCTTGTGGGGCACATGGCTGAGTTTTACGATGTCTATCGTGAGGCGCTGATCGAACTCAATCAAACAGATCGCTTGCCTGCGCTTCAATCACACATCAATCATCGAGGCACGGTTGAGTCGGTCACGCAGTTAATTCAAGCTGCTGGATTTCGAGTCACAGAGGTCATCACAGATTCTTTTCGCATGCGCTATGCCAATGGCTCGTCTATGCTGCGGCACTATTTCATCCGCCTCGGTTTCATGGAGGCTTGGAAATCGGTAGCGCATAGCCAAACGCTTCAGCAGACTTTTGAGAAACTCGAAGAGCGACTCAATGCAATTGCGCAAGAACGCGGCGAACTTGCGCTGACGATTCCAATGGCATGTCTTGTGGCCCACAAGTAGCCGCGAGTTCGAGCGACTTTTTTATTCAGAGCTTATGACTCAATTTGTTACGACCCAATTTTTCCATCACGCGCAACCGCTGACGTTGCAGAGTGGCGCGACATTGCCGGAGTTTACGATTGCGTATGAGACCTACGGCACGCTCAACGCCGACCGCAGCAATGCGTTACTCATTTGCCACGCATGGAGTGGTGACGCGCACGTGGCGGGCTATCACGTTGGCGACGACAGCGACAAACCCGGTTGGTGGGATGACGCCGTCGGACCCAGCAAAGCCTTTGATACCAATCAGTACTTTATCGTCTGTAGCAATGTGCTGGGCGGTTGCAGCGGCAGTACGGGACCCAGCTCCATTGACCCGCGCACGGGCAAGCCGTATGCGCTGTCGTTGCCGATCATCACCATCGCCGATATGGTCGAGGCGCAGCGCCAACTGTCAGATCATCTTGGCATCCCGCAATGGCGCTGCATCATTGGCGGCAGCATGGGCGGCATGCAGGCGCTGCAATGGGCGGTGAGCTATCCGCAGCGCGTGCGTAGCTCGATTGTGTTAGCGTCTACGGCGCGACTGAGCCCGCAAACCATCGCACTCAATGAGGTGCCGCGTCAAGCCATTTACGCGGATCCAAATTGGAGCAAGGGCGACTACTACGACAAGACGCCGCCTAACGCGGGCTTGGCGGTTGCGCGCATGATCGGACACATCACCTTTTTGAGTGACGCCTCGATGCGCGAAAAATTTGGGCGGCGACTACGCTCGACGCAGCAGTATGGATACTCATTTGACACCGAGTTTGAGGTTGAGAGCTATCTGACCTATCGCGGCAATCAATTTACCAAGCGCTTTGACGCCAACTCATTTTTGTATCTGAGCAAGGCGATGGACTACTTTGATTTGTCATACGGTTTGCCATCGTTGGCGGATGCATTTCGCAAAGTAAGCGCCAAGTTTTTGGTGCTGAGCTACACCAGCGACTGGCTATATCCAGCGTCTCAGAGCCGTGAATTGGTGCGCGCGCTATTGCAAAACGACATTGATGTGACCTATGTTGATATTGACAGCGACTACGGTCACGACGCGTTTTTGCTGGAGGTCGAAAAACTCGGCGCGCTCACAAAAGATTTTCTCAAGAGGGTGTAACGATGGACACGATTGATAATATCCGCGAAAGTTATGATCGCGTAGCCAGCGAGTATGTCGCGCATCTCGCTGATGAATTGCAACACAAACCCTTTGATCGCATGATGCTGGCGCTCAGCGCCGAGCTGGCGCAAGGCGGTTTGCTGTGCGAGGTCGGCTGTGGACCCGGACACATCACGCGCTATTTGCATGATCTGGGGGCAAATGTGTATGGCTGCGATATCTCGCCCGCCATGATCGCGCAGGCTCAGGCGCGCAATCCGCACGTGCGCTATCAAGTCAGTGATTTGCGCGCACTCGACGCGGTAGATCACTCACTCGCCGGCATCATTGCGTTTTATTCGCTGATCCATCTGCCGCGCGCAGAGATCGTGCCAGCCCTGCGGCACCTGCGCGACAAGCTCGCGCCAAACGGATTTTTGATGGCGGCGTATCACCTGCAAAACGCCGAGTGGCAAGACCGCACACTCAACGATTGGTGGAATATCCCCGTCAACATCACTTTCTTGTTTCACACGCGCGAAGATCTGACACAGTATTTCACAGACGCAGGCTACAAGATCGAGATGCTGACCGTACGCGCGCCCTACGCCGAGCATGAAGCTCAGACGCATCGCGCCTACATCTTAGCGCGACCCATTTAACCTATGAATTCATTTGTCATTTCGAGCAAAGCGAGAAATCCCTTCAAACAAACAACGCAGGGATTCCTCACTTGCGCACTATGTGCGCCGTTCGGAATGACAAAGTATGCCAACTGATGAAACACGAACCCATCCACGAGCGCATGACGCTCGCAGCGATCCAAGCGGACAGCGTGCAACTCTTTAAGCAAGTGCGCGCGCAACTCGGCAACCGCGAGATCGAGCTGCCGTTTTTTGTGAAGGCGGGCGCCACCGAGCGCGTGATGCGCCATTTGCAACAAACCGCGCGCATCGGCGACGTACTCGACGTGGTGCTAAGCGACGCGCGTGGCAATCATGTGCAACAATTCGTGCTCGATCAATTCACAAAAACACACGCATGACAAACGCAACTCCTGCCACGCCGCGCCTCGACCTCGCCGCCATCGTCTCGCTCATCCCGTTTGGCGTGCGCGTGCTGGATCTCGGCTGCGGCGACGGCGAGCTGATGGCGCGGCTCGTCACGCACAAGGGCGTCTCGGCGCGCGGCGTCGAGATCAACGAAGCCAACGTGCGCGCGTGCGTCGGGCGCGGGCTGACCGTGCGACAGGGCAACATCGAAGAAGGTCTCGCCGACTATCGTGACAGCGCGTTTGACTATGTGATTTTGAGCCAGACGATCCAGTTTCTCAATCATCCTGAGCCGGTCGTGCGCGAGATGTTGCGCGTCGGCAAACGCGCGGTGATCTCGTTTGACAACGCCAGCTATTGGCGGCGGCGTGTGCGCGCGCTGACGGGCGCTGGATTTGGCACGACGCTCAGCAGCGGCGAGCCACGTGTACGCGCCATCACGCTGACGCAGTTTGATGAGTTTGCGCGCTCATTTGGCGCGCGCATCGAGCAGTCGTTGCTGGTGAATCGAGCGGGCAACGTGGAGACGCTCGGCGCGTTGCGCGCGCGTGAGGCGGTGTATGTGCTGGCGCCAAAATCTACTTTGTGAGTGCACGAATGTTGGCAGCCATGGTCTCGGGTTTTGAGCCATAAGGGAAAGTGGCGCGCCATTGACCCTGAGCGTCAAGCAAGTATGCATAGCTCGTATGAATCATTGTATAAGATGTGGATTCGACATCCTGTGGTTTTTGTTTTTGAAAAGCTGCGTCAAAGAATTTGGCGACCTCACGCACTTGGTCAGGGCGGCCAGTCAGCCCAATGAAATCCGGATTAAATGCCGACAGATATCGTTTGAGCACCTCTGGGGTATCGCGCTCACCATCTACACTGATAAACACCACAGATATTTTTTGCGCATCTGAGCCAAGCGCCGCATACATCTTCATCATCTCAGACAGTGTTAGCGGGCAAATATCGGGGCAGTGGGTATAGCCAAAAAACAGCACGACTGATTTGCCGCGCAATTGACTAAGGTTAAAAGGTTCTCCATTTTGATCCGTCAATGAAAAATTTTGCGCTATTTTAGGCTCTTTGAGAAAGATGGATTGAGGAGTTTCAGGCTGCTGTTGTGACATCAGGCGCGGCAACACCAAATACACGCCAGCAAAAGTCACACTAAATACAAACAGCGCTATTGCAACCCGGTAAATTTTTTTCATATCATTCAAATACATCAACGAGAATCTGAATAAGCCCGTGTTTGCCTTCTGCATCAATCTCGACATCAAATTGCCATTCGCCGTTCATACCACATGGCAAGATCACCGAATAATGCCCGCCTCCAATATGCTCAGCGTTGAGCTTAAAGTCGCTGTGGGTCATGTCTGGCATGATGCCCACAATTTCGACGGTTGCTTTTTCATAAGGTGATTTTGGCGTGTCCTGATACAAAAATAGATCAAACTTTCGCAAGAATACTACCTCGGCGGTACGCAAATTTAGCTGCCCCATGATCTTGCCTGTAATCGGCAGCACAGTGCCTTGTTTGAATGGTTGGGGGATACCGCCGCGAATAATCCTGATGGTGTTATCGGGTGCAAGCGCATTTTGCGTGGGTTGAGCTGACCTCGCAGGTAAGCCAAGCGAACGCGCGACGACTGCGATTCCCGCCCCAGACAAAACAGCTAATACGATCAATCCGACAAAAATGAGACCGGAGTTTTTGGAATGCATCTTGCTCATATGGCTTTTAGCGCAGCGGCATCATGCGAGCCAATAAGCCGCTCACGATGTGAAAGTTACCGCTCACCATGACAATGCCAAAAAAC
Organism: uncultured Anaerolineae bacterium; assembly: GCA_964628875.1. Taxonomy (GTDB): domain Bacteria; phylum Chloroflexota; class Anaerolineae; order J036; family Brachytrichaceae; genus AQU-03. The sequence continues at coordinate 10,239 of CAZVQE010000017.1, read as the reverse complement.
AACATTACAATCGCAGAGACCAACCCAATCATCGGCGTAAATTTTTGCAGGCGTTGCGCTAGAGGCATGATCCACGACAGACTAAACGCGGATAGCAAAAACGGGATAGCAATTCCTAGCGAGAACAAAAACATGGATAGGCCACCCATCCACGCAGACCCAAGCAAACCCGTGTAAACCAAAAGCACTGCCAAGATGGCGCTACCAAAACACGACAAACAACCGGTAGCAATCGCAAACCCACTAATAAATGTTTCAAGGAATGCCAATCGTCTATTTTGTTTGAGCGCGCGCGGCATCGGCATGTGGCACACAAGTGGCGCACGGGCGCGATAGGCAACCAAGATAGACATGATGATCATTACCGCACCTGAGCCAACCACAATCGGGCCTGTAGGTGATAACAAACCACTGGCGGAAAGCGCTTGTCCCATTCCCCCGATCAATGCGCCACCGACTGTATAAGGTATCGTAAAGCCAAGCACAAACACAAGTGCAGTCAGCATGACGCGCAGTCGCTTGCGGCTTTGGCTATCGCCCTCTAGTTCGGCATCCATACTAACGCCAGCGAGTGTTGGCAGGTAAAAAGCGGTGAGCTGCAACAAGCATGGTGATATAGCCGCAAGCAAACCCGCGCCCAGCGAGAGAATGAGCGGCAAGCTGATGGTTTGCGGCGCCTCGACGCTATCAGGGTAGTCAATTGGTGTGCCCCATTCCAAAATGTTGCGTTTGCCACTCGGCATCTCGGGCAATAACACAGCGACGATGTGCTCTTCATTGAGCAGGCTTTGAGGGATATCGGCATAGGTCACAACGGTGGTGCGATGATGCTCGGAGTCACTCATGACAGATACTTGCGATGGCACATGTAGACTGTTACCATCTATACGTACGATTGGTGAAAATTGCTTCGGCAATACGCCACTGTGCACAGTCTCATTAGCCACAAAAACCAGATATCTGTCGGCACCCATTTTTACAGCTTCTTGTGGACGATTGGTAATCTGAAAAAATGTATTGGAAGCTAAAATTACATCCACAGATGTGCCCTCACTGGCATATCCGTTGCGCGTGAGGCTGGTGGTCAGATCTACGGTTTGTACATTGCGTAAATCAGCAGTGTCCGATAGTGTCTCGCGTCCTTCAGTTTTAACGATGCCGAGCCAACCTAACGCAGTAACGCAGGCAATAAACAACAAAATCAAAACTACGCTCCATCTAAATAGAGGGCGAGAGTACCATTTTTGTCGCTGAGACGTTGTTGATTGAATCATAGTCAAAACTCCGCAGGAATTAGTTGCTCTCTGGCAAATCTACTGGCACGCCCCAGCTTAATACTGTACGACTTCCTTTGTCAGCGGCAGGTAACATTAGCTCCAAGAGATGCGGTTCTTTATGAATGGCTGCAGGCACATCCTTGAAAGTAAATACCGTTGTGCGTAGATGCCCCACATCTACCAGCACCCGTGTCTCAGATGGCACATGCAGTCGCGCGCCATCTACACGCAAGATAGGCGCAAATTGTTTTGGCAGATCGCCATTATGCAAATGCTCATTGGTCACAAAAACCAAGTAGCGGTCTGCGCCAAATTGAGCTGCTTCTTGAGGGCGACGGGTCAATGGATAAAACTCAGGCGGCGTCAAAATAGCATCGACATGCACTACGCCAGCGTAGCCAGAACGTTGCAAACTCTTAGTTAGCGCACTGGCTTGTTCAGGATTTAATCCGGCAGCAGTGATTTGGGATTCATATTGTGGCTCTAGGTCTGAGGGAGTAGGTGTTGCAGGCAGAGCGATCAAACTAGGTTCTTTGGGTAACAAGGCGCCCACCAGTATGGCACTGCCCATCCCAACTATCAACAACACACCTGCCAAAAACAATTTGTTTTTGAGGATGTTTGGCTTATCGCCTAAAAAATCAGTGCCCCGCATAATATTAGCGCCGCCTCAAAAAAACTTTAGCAAAAAGAGGTGGTTTGAGCAATCCACAAACCACCTCTTACTCTTAAACATTTGGGGTGTTTATTCGACAAATTACTCAATCACTAGATCAAAGATCATGGCTGGATGGTAGGCGCATACGACTTTGTATTTGCCCGGCGTCTTAGGCGCTGTCCAGTTATACACAATGGTCTGCCCTTGTCCTGCATCCGGGCTAATTAAATTCAAGCCTTCACCGATGCCAACCAGATTGTGTTTCTCATCATCCTTATTGACTAAAGTAAATTTGATGCTTTCACCGGTTTTTACTTTAAGCTCCGTGAGATCCCACTTAATGCCGTCTCCTATAATTTTGATATCGCGGGACGTCGCAGGTTGAACAGTAGCCGCTACCGCACTGCCTGCTTTCACTGTAATTGTCAATGGGCGTCCCGTTGGATCCATCGCGTTGGTAACTAGATAGTTGCCTTCTTTGTCCGGCGCTTTGAATGTGACTGTACGACGATCACCCGGTTTTAGCTCGATCTTTGTAATGCCAAGGTCTTTCGACTCTGGGGCTCCCATACCACCACTCGTTCCGCTGTTGTTGACGAAGCTGATGCGCGTTTCGACGCCCGGCTGTACCGTCAATGTATTGGGCGTAAATGAACTGGGTTTGCGTGGCGCAAGCATTACCGTAGTGGGTTGTGGTGCCTTCGATGCGGCGATTTGCTTTTTGAGTGCGCTGCCGCGCAGACCCGTGAAACTGGACACAACTTCGGCCGTCACGCTACCTTTGCCATCGTCAGTATATTGAATGAAGGTTGAACCATGGGTATCGCCGTCATTTGGCATGGGGATCTGTGCCAATTCGACCTCGCGCTCTGAATCTACAACAACGATTTTATGATCGGCATTTGAAGTGGCCCACAGTTCCTTCCCGTCCGGCGAGAGAATGATATGGTCTGTGGTCAATCCGATTGGCAACACATTGGTGGCGATATTACCTTCGGTATCAAATACCGTCATTGTGCGGCCTTGTTGGCCATAACCATAGGTCTCGCCTTTGTCAGCCGTAAAGAGTTTGCCTCCGTCATAGCTCAACCGCGCGCCCCAAGGCCCTGGGCCAGTCGCAAGCTCATCAACGACTACGCCTTTGACAAGGTCTACTTTGGCGACTTTGCTAGGTCCGCCAAGTGTGACCCACGCTGTCTTGCCATCGAGGCTAACTTCGGGCCATATCGGGTCAAACATTGGAATGGCTTGTAGCACTTTCCATGTCTTGAGATCCACCTTGGCAAGATAACCCGACATCTGCTCACGTAGAGCTGAGGTCGCCGCTGGCACCGTTACATACATGAACTGCCCATTCACATCTCCGCTTGGGATGTACGGCGCACCAGAGAAATCGGCGCGATTCATTCCACCGACCACAGCATTGTCTTTGGAAGGATCAAGCACCCACAATCCAGAGCCTGCCCAGTTCCAGCCGAAGTCCACCACCATGATGTATTCCTTGCCGTCCGGTCCGGTAAAGTTGTTGACGTGGTGCGGGCGTCCGAGCGACTCGTATACCTTTTGCAGTTTGAGGGTTTCACCATTGATAATGAGTAAATAATTTTTTGTTCCGAGCGCAGGCAAATAAATGTATTTACCATCCGACGACGACGCAATTCCGTGGCTGCCAAAGTTGAGCGAGTATTCATCCGGCATATTGGTTTGAATAACTGACTTGCGCGTCTTAGCGTCAATAAACACCGCGTTATTACGTGTGTTGGTCGCGCCCCATGTCGTGCTTTCATTGGTCAGAAAATACAAATCACCGGCTTTCGGATTCAGCACTTTCGGTCCTGAAGAATCGCGCGTCTCTACAAGGCGGATGCCTAGATATTCCATCCACATTTCAGGTGTGCGCTGAGCTGCCGTCACCATCGAGATCGGCACCTTGCCAGGTGTATACGCGGTCTGCGGCGCAGATTGGGCGGGTGCAGATGCCGGACCCGTTTTGACTGGCTCAGGCGCAGCGGTTGCTGCTGGGGCTGCTGGCTTAGTGGCAGGTTGAGTCGTGGACGCCTGAGTCGCGGCTGCTTGCGCAGCGGGTTTGGACGCAGGCTACGCAGCGGCTTGAGCACTGCACGACATTATCAAAAGTGATCCCATAACAAACAGATTTTTCCCACGAACCCAATTCGAAAATTTAATATAAAGTCCTCCATAAGATTTGAATAACAAATACCAATGCTTGGCTATCACACTGGCTCGGACAGAAATTTAGCGAAAACAACTAGGGTTCTCTATTTCTTGCTAATTAGTCTTGATCTAACCGTACGTTTAGTCTTTCAAGAGCAAGATTTTCCCCAAAGTGAAACTGCCCCTGTCTAAAGGTGCAGTCTAGTGTAGGCGTACAACTACATACACATGAGACAACAACAGAAATTTTATTTTGATGCCGATACATCCTCATTCAATAAACCCGACCGCACAGTGTATGCAATCAACTCAGACTTATTGCGCAAATGAAACTTTTGCATGATCTCGCGCATATGGTATTTAATCGTGCGCTCGGTGATGCTTAATTTGATAGCCAATTCACGATAGGTAGACCCGCTTACAACCCCGCGCAACACTTCCTCTTGTCGCTCGGTCAATGAAATATCATCTGGCAGGGGTACGCCTTCGGATTTACGAGGACGATTCAAAAAATCATTCAAAATCAGAGAAGCCATATCAGGTGAAATGGCAGGGACACCTTGCTCCAACCCGCTTAATAAGTTAAAGAATTCATCTGCATCAAGGCTTTTGAGTAAATACCCTGATGCGCCTGATTTGACTGCTTCATATAAATCATCCCCGTCAGCCGATACGGTAAGCATTACGATCTTTACCTCAGGAATCTCGGATTTGATCAACCGCGTGGCAGCCAACCCATCGCACCTCGGCATTTGAATGTCCATGAGGATAACATCTGGTTTGAGTTTCCGCGTCAGGGTTAGCGCTTCTAATCCATCGCCTGCTTCACCCACAACCTCCACTTCGCGCGCCAAGAGAAGGTTGCGCAGCCCTGCTTTGAATAACGGATGATCATCAACCAATAACACTCGCATAATTATTTACCGATTTTCGTCGCGGAACTATGACGTCCACGCTTGTACCTTTATCTAGAATTGACTGGACACTCACTGTGCCACCTATATCTGCCGCTCGATCTTGCATAATGCGCAAACCGAAATGCTTTGCTTCATCATTATTCAGTGAGCTTACATCAAAACCAATTCCGTCGTCAATGATCTTAACCTCTACATCGTTATCCTTCATATAGAGCGAGACAGTAACTCTTTTTGCGTGTGCGTGTTTACGCGCATTTGTCATTGCCTCTTGGATGATGCGGAGCATCTGCGTTTGCGCTTGTTCGCTAAATGGGTCTTCGCCGATAGCATAATCTGATATCAACTCGGTGCAAATACCAGTTGTGTCACCAAATCGCTCTAGGTATTCACGCAAAATAACCAAAAATGGCTTACCACTGCTTTCAGTTTTCAGACTAAGGATGTATTCGCGCACATCTGCATGAGCGTCTTGCGAAACTTTAGTCAATTCTTTGAGATACGCCCTTGCTGTCTGTAATTGACCTTTTGTTAACATTTCGCCGATGGCTTGACTTTGTGTATTCACATAGCCTAGCACTTGCCCCAAGCCATCATGCAACTCATGCGCTAGTCGCTCACGCTCTTGTAGCGTCGCTAAAACACGCTGTTGATCAACGATCTCTCTTTCAAGGCGTTTGCGTTCGCGCAAGTCAGTCGATATTCCTAAGACGTTGATAACATTTCTGCGTTCATCATAGATAGGGGAAGCCGTTAACAAAACTGGGATCACTTCGCCACCCTTGCGCATCCGTTTCGTCTCGTAATTTCTAATGACCTCTCCCGACCATATTCTCGCCATCATATCCTTTGCTTCAGGCATCAATTCCGGCGGAACCATCGGGAGGTTAACACCTACAACCTCGGATTTATTCCACCCATAAATCAATTCTGCAGCACGATTCCACTGCACAATCTCTCCAACACGATCAACAATAATCACCGAATTACCCGAGCTTTCAAGCACAGCATCCAGATAATTGGTTTGCACTTTGCGCAATTGATCAAATACCCATTCATTGACCAACAACAATACGCCAGCTACCGTCGCCACCGAAATAAAGTACGCAGGCCAACTATGCAACATCTGTGGAATCAAAACATGCCGCACATATTCAAACGCAATCAAAAAAAGTGCAACTAAAAACACTGTCAAATATTTCACACGATTGAGGTATGGCATAACGCTACCAAAAACTATACCTCTTGTAGCGATTTATTGCTTACATCCTCATGCTACACTCCGCGCGATGAGCCAACCATTTATCGCCGCCGTCGTGCTGACGCTCAATGAGCAACGTCACATCGGCGATTGCCTTGACACGCTCACTTGGACGGATGCGCGCGTCGTGTTTGATTCATACAGCAGCGACGCCACCTGCGACATCGCGCGCGCGCGCGGCGCAACCGTCACGCAAAACAAATTTGAAAACTACGCTCAGCAACGCAACGCCGCGCTGAGCTACGTCCAATCCACAATCCAAAATCCGCAATCCAAAATGCTGACATGGGTGTTCTTCATTGACGCGGACGAGCGCTGTAGCGATGCGCTGGCAAATGAAATCCGCGCCGTGGCTGAGACCGACGCGCACGCAGTGTGGGCGGTGCCGCGCGACAACTATCTCTTTGGCAAGCTCACGCGCGGTGCAGGCTGGTACCCCGATCATCAGGCGCGTTTGTTTTTGGTGGGTCGTGTTGCGTTTGACCCATTGCGTGAGGTGCATGAGGTCGCCAAATTTGATGGCACGATGGGCTATCTCAAAAACACGCTGACGCATTACAACTACGACACAGTCGAGCAGTTTCATATCAAGCAACGCAAATACACCGACTACGAAGCCAGCATTTTGTTTAAGCAAGGCGTGCGCCCAAAACCGCAAAACTATATCTTGCAACCCTTGCGCGAATTTCGCCGCCGCTTTTTTAGCTTGCGTGGCTATCAGGATGGTCTGCACGGCTTGCGGCTCAGCGCACTGATGGCCTACTACAACCTGCAGATGTATCTGCGTCTGCGCGACAAATGGCGTGATGCGCGTTAGCAATCAAGTAAATTTGTCATTCCGACCAACCGGAGGAATCCCTCAAGAGTAATAACACAGGGATTTCTCGCTTACGTTAACCCTTCAGCTTGTCAATCTCATCCTGCGTCAGCGGCACGATGATCTTGCGTTGGCGCACGCTGGATGGATACGCAACCTTGCGCGCAGGTCCCGCCGATTTCGGCAGTTCTTTTTTGCGCGACGACAGATGCAGTCGCTCCAGCAATGATTGATGCGGGTTCGATTCAGCTGACTCTGGCGCGACGGGCGGCGCAAGTTGCGCCGGTGGCTCAGGCTCAGTGATGATCGTCTCGATCACGACTGGCACATCTGCGCTCGTGCTTGGCAGTGACGTAGCAGAGGCAACACTCGTTGCTGTGGCAAATGTGGCTTGCGGCGAAGTCGCGGTCATCGGCGCAAGCGGCGCCTCGATGATCGGCGTATCGGCCGCGAGGATCGGCTCAACGATTAGCGGCACATCATCAATTTCATCGGCTTCATCTTCGATTTGTTGAATCGCGCCTGAGCGCGCTACCGTTGCGCGATTGAGTGACAACAGCGGCGCGGCGACCAATGCACTCGCCGCAAATGCCATTCCCCCGCACACAACAAGCGCCACAATCTGCGCGCTGAGCTGACCGATATCGCTGATGCCATACGCGCCCAGCACGCCGACGACGCCAAGCTCGAGCATGCGCATGTATTGCCTCGCGCCGACGCCGTTAAAGCCCGTGCCGTAACTGCCGTCTGCAAAGACACCGACCGCCAGCACGCCAAGCACCGCCGGAAAAAGCGCCACGCTCAGTGTGGCGTGATCGTCGCGCAAATCGAGCCTATGCTCGATGACATACGCACCCAGCACCACACACGCGGCGGCGCACACGCCGAGCAACACTACGACTTCCATTGGCAACAACACACCGCCTGCGCTGACGATCAACGCTGCTGCGACGAGACTACGCGCGAGCCACAGCACGTTGCCGCGCCGCGCAACAAAGTAGCTGTATGCAGATATGCCTAGGGCAGCGATCAAAGCTGCGAAGATCAATCGCACATTGGGCTGTGTGCCGCTTGTGATGACATTTGTGCCGACCACCACGCATACGCTGCCGAGCAGCGCGAGTGTGGCGTTGCTGGCGCGCGGTAGCTTGGGAATTGAGTTTGCAAGTTGTTCGCGTTTGAGTCGCACGGTGAGTGCTGCGCCCGCCGCGCCTGCCAGCGTTGCGATCAGGCTGATGCCCGCCAGATCAACCGCGCCATGCCCGAGTTGCATTTGCGCGCCGAGTTGCGCGAGCCAGCCGCCGCGTATCCAGCGATATGCAAAGAACGTGCCGATGCTTGTGAGTGCGCCTAGCACAGCCGAGATCGAGATGCGTCCTTCATTTGCAATCGGCGCATGCGCAATGAGAAACGCCAGCAACACAAACGGCACATACAGCAAGAGCAACAAAGCGGACTCAGGATTGGAAAATATCGCGCTAATAAAACGGAGATCAACCAACGCCGCACAGGCAACGATAGATGCAAGCGCAACCCCGCCGCCAATGCCATTCGTCAATAGAGCACGCGCCTGTGCGGGACGCGGCGTAGCAGCCACCTGTATCAGCCACACACCGAGCGGCAACAGCAACGCCATGAGCATGCCAGAGATCCACATGAAAGACTGAAGTATATAATGCCCGCGTGGATTCATTAGCGCTGGCGCGACTCGCGGTCGCCGCGGCAGCAGACAAAAAAGCCGAAGACATCTTGCTCATTGATTTGCGCGGCATCTCTGAGGTGGCTGACTTTTTTATCATTTGTAATGGAAGTGTGTCGCGCCAGATTGACGCGATAGCCGACAACATCGCGCAGACGCTCAAACGCAATGACGCCTCTCTCAAGATGCGCCGCGAAGGTGTTGCGGAGTCAGGCTGGATTTTGCTCGATGGTGGCGAGCTGATCGCGCACGTTTTTACACCTTCGCAGCGCAAGTTTTACAACCTCGAAAATCTCTGGAAAAAAGCGCCTGTGTTGCTGCGCGTGCAATAAAGACGAGAGGCGTGGAAGATAAGAAGAAGGGAAAGTTGACCTTCTTCTCCGCGCTACTTGCCGCCGTCAATCGAGATGACCTGACCGCTGATCCACGCGGCATAGTCGGACGCAAAAAATAGCACGCCATGCGCGATGTCATCGGCTGAGCCGAGCCGCTTGAGCGCGATGTTGTTAATGAGCGCTTGCTGCCCATCGGCGCCGTAGCTTTGCCATTGGCGCTCGGTGGTTGGGTTGCTGCGCACAAAGCCCGGCGCGATGTTATTGACCGTGATGCCCCATGCGCCTAGCTCATGCGCCAATTGACGCGTCAGCCCGATCTGCGCGGCTTTGGCGGAGGCATACGCTTGGATGCCTGTTAAGCTGATGCCGAGTCCCGCGCCGCTACTGATGTTGATGATGCGTCCGCTGCGCGCGGCTTTCATGTGTGGCGCAACCGCCTGCGAAAAGTAAAACGCGCCGTTGACATTGACATCAAAGATAGACTGCCATTGTTGCGGCGTGACATTTTCGATGGGCTGCCCGACCTGACCGAGCACACCGCCCGCGTCATTAACTAGCACATCAATGCGCTCCGTGTCCGCGACGGCGCGCTCAACAAATGCGCGCACTTGTTCGATTTGCGAGACATCTACCACGCCAACCACGCAATTCTGCCCACACAGCGCCTGTGTCTCAGCCAGCTCGCGCTCAATCACATCACAGGCGTACACACGCGCACCCCGTTGCGCAAATGCCAGCGCGATGGCGCGCCCAAAGCCATGCGCCGCGCCTGTCACGATCACAGTTTTGTTGTTGAATTGGATGTCCATGTATAGCTACTCAATCTATGTAATCTATCATGAAGCGAGGCAACGGTTCTGTATAAACTCAATCGTATTTCACGATCAATAAGCCCCACATATCAAAAAGTGGAATGACAACTTTAGATATGCGTCCTTCCGTGATAATTTCCAAGTGTTGAGGGCTTCCATTTGCCACATCAGGTGATGCCCAATACATCCCTCGCAAGTGCCGCTCAAGTTGCAGGCTCACGCAAATACCATTTACCGAGTGTGCCGAAGTTTGAGAGGTATTCCACATGGTTTCTTTTGAGCCCAACAGGT
>CAZVQE010000016.1:14346-16133 GCA_964628875.1 uncultured Anaerolineae bacterium | reverse complement strand
ATTTTGCTTGCGGCTGAATTGGCGCTGCCGCACCGCATGAAGCGACATCCGTTCCATGATACGGAGCAAGCGCTCAGCATGATGAGCGAGAAGTTGCAACAGATCGAGAGCCAAGTGCAGCAACAAAAAGCCGCCGATCAACAACAGCAACAGCAAGACGGCAAACCACAGGCACAAGCAAAAAAAGCGAACAGGGGCTAAATCAAGAGGCTGATTCTCCGTTAAGCCCCACGGAGCCAACGATCCAAAACGTGCCGAGCGCGCCACAAACCGCGCAGGACACGCCCGGCGGTAAAAACACTGAGGTCGGCTCGGTGTTTCAGGCGCGCAAGCTCAACACGCCGCTTGACAAGATGACGCGCAACGCCGCAGGGCGTCGCAGCACGACACGCACCGAGCGCAAACGTGGACGCTACATCCAATCAAAGCCAATGCCGGATCGGCATGTGACCGATTTGGCATTTGACGCCACGCTGCGCACGGCCGCGCCGCATCAGCGACGACGACGCGCCGAAGAAGCCAACAATCCCGACGCGCCAGCGTTTCTCGTCAAACGCCCGGACTTTATGAAGAAGGTGCGTGTCAAGCGCGTCAGCAACCTCGTGATGTTTGTAGTGGATGCGTCGTGGAGTATGGCAGTCGCAGAGCGCATGGCTGCCACCAAAGGCGCGATCATGTCACTGCTGACAGATGCGTATCAACGCCGTGACCGTGTCGGTCTGATCGTCTTTCAAAAAAATAGCGCGACGCTGGTGCTACCGCCAACCTCGTCAGTCGAATTGGCAAAGATGGCGCTCGCAGAAATCCCCGTCGGTGGCAAGACACCATTGACCGCTGGGTTGAGTCTGGCATACACCGTCGTTATGCGCGAGAAAAACGCGCATCCCGAAGTGATGCCTTTGCTCATTGTGCTGACCGATGGCGCGGGCAACGTCAGCATGACCAACCTGCCGCCGATGCTTGAGGCTCATCGCATGGCGAATCTCATTCGGGACGAACACATCCGCTCGGTGGTCATCAACATGGAGCATGCGGCGTTTGATCAGGGGCTTGCCAAAAAACTCGCCGATCAACTCGAAGGTGCGTGCCTCTCGATTGCTGATCTCAAGGCTGAATCACTGTATCAGGTGGTCAAGACTGCCCTGTAACGATGAAAATCCAGCGCGTTTATCTTGACACTTCCGTAGTTGGAGGCTGCTTTGATCCTGAGTTTGCACAATGGTCACTTGGGTTGATCGAAGATTTTCGACGGGGGATTTATCGCGCGCTTATTTCGGAGGTTGCCGAAACGGAAATCAGGTTGGCGCCTGCCCCAGTGCAAGCATTGCTTGCAGAATTGCTGACGATGAATTCAGAGCGTTTGGTCGCAACAGAGAATGCGGCAATGCTCGCAGAGCTCTATATGAAACGGCGTGTTGTTACTCGCAAATTTTTAGGCGATGCTTTTCATATAGCCGTTGCTACTGTAGCCGAAGCAGATGTGCTTGTCAGTTGGAATTTCAAGCATATCGTTCACTTGGATAAAATTCGACAATTCAACGCAGTTAATCTTGAAATGGGTTATAAGCCATTACAGATTTACAGTCCGCGCGAGGTGACGCATCATGGAAAAGTATGAAATCAATGCCGTAGAAATGACTCGTAAAATTCGCGATGAAATTTATCGCCAAACCAAAAATTTGACATCGAACCAGCTTATGGCTTACTATCAAAGTCAGGCGCAGTCACCTCACACCAAAGCACAACGCAACAATAGACCAATCAAAATCAAGCGCGTGTTGAAATTG
>CAZVQE010000016.1:0-14336 GCA_964628875.1 uncultured Anaerolineae bacterium | reverse complement strand
ATTGCTGATCTCAAGGCTGAATCACTGTATCAGGTGGTCAAGACTGCCCTGTAAAATTTACTTCACATGGCATTCGAGTTTCACCGCACGGCAATCCACGACGTCATCTTGATCAAAGTCATCGGCATGCGCGACGCACGCGGCTTTTTCCGCGAGACGTATAAGCGCTCGGTGTTTGTCGCCAACGGCATCCTAGAGAACTTTGTGCAAGACAATCATTCGCGCTCGGCGCGTGGCGTCTTGCGTGGATTGCATTATCAAAAGCTGCCGCAAGCGCAAGGCAAACTCGTCGCCTGCGTCAAAGGTGAAGTATTTGACGTGGCGGTAGATATCCGCAAAGGCTCGCCCACCTACGGCAAATGGGTCGGCGAGACGTTGTCCGAGGAGAATGGCGTGATGCTCTACATTCCGCCGGGCTTCGCGCATGGCTTTTGTGTGCGCAGCGAATTTGCCGAGCTGATGTACAAGACGACGGCTGAGTATGCGCCCGAGCTGGATCGCGGCATCCGCTGGGACGACGCGGCGATTGGTGTGAATTGGAACGTGAGCGATCCGATTCTCTCAGCCAAAGATGCGAATGCGCCGCTGCTCAAAGACGCCGACAACAATTTTGTTTATGCCGCATAAAATGCGCACATGAACACCGATTCTCCAAAACAAGTCGTCGCACAATTTTGGGCAGCCATGCAAACCAACGACTGGCGCGCAGCGGCGCAATGGCTGAGTGACGACTACGTGTGTGAGTGGGCACAGTCGGGCGAGCGCATACGCGGGCGCGAAAACTTTATCGCCATTCAAGCCAACTATCCCGCGCATGGCAAATGGCGTTTTACGATCAATCAGCTCATCGCTGAGGACGATCAAGTCGTGAGCGACGTCTCAATCACCGACGGCGTGCAACATGCGCGCGCGATCACATTCTCCACTGTGCGCGACGGCAAGATCACCCGACAAATCGAATACTGGCCCGATCCGATGCCCGCCGCCGAGTGGCGCAGCACATGGGTCGAGCGCATGTGATATAACGCCGCATATGTTGGCATTTATCGGCAGCTACGGCGAATCCATCGGCATCTATCAGATTGACGACACGCGCGGCACGTGGACGCATCTCGGCGAGTCGCCACACATCAAGCAACCTTCGTTTTTGGCGATGCATCCGACGCTGTCGGTGCTATACGCCGTCAGCGAAACCAACGACGGCACGCTCGTCGCGTATGCATATGACGCGGCAACGCACAAGCTCAGGCAGATAGATGCGCGTCCGACCAACGGCGCGGCGCCATGCTATGTCAGCGTGCATCCAAATGGCACGCTTGTGATGGTCGCCAACTACATGGGCGGCAATGTATGCGTCGTGCCTTTGATGGCGAATGGCACTTTTGGCGCGCAGACGCAATACATCCAACATCATGGCAAGAGCGTCAACGCCGCGCGCCAAGAAGCGGCGCACGCGCACATGATCGCGCCCGACCCGCGCGGAGAGTTTGCGCTTGCGGTTGATCTTGGCTTAGATCAGGTCATCGCTTATCGCGCGACGCAGATGCCATTCAGCATGAGTCAGGTCACACAGACACGCGCAGGCTCGGGTCCACGTCACTTTGCCTTTCATGCGAATGGACGCTGGTGCTATCTCATTCATGAGCTAAACAACACGATTGCCGCATACGACTATGACGCCACGAGCGGTGCGTTGCACGAAAAGCAAATCATCAGCACACTACCGCGTGACTTTCGCGGCGAGAGTTATTGCGCTGATATTCACATTCATCCCAATGGCAAATATGTATATGGCAGCAATCGCGGTCATGACAGCCTTGCCATTTATCGCGTAAATGAAAACGACGGCACACTGACGCTGATAGATATTCAATCTACGCGCGGCAAGTGGCCCCGCAACTTTGCCATTCACCCGAGCGGCAAATGGCTGTCCGTCGCCAACCAACACACCAACAACATCGTGACCTTTGCGCTGGATGATGCGAGCGGCAAGCTCGGCGCAGTTGTGCAAGAGCTCAGCACGCCATCGCCCGTGTGCGTGTGTTTGCGATGACGCATCAAGTCTTTGAGACGCGCTTGTTGAATTACATCCGCACGCATGGTGTAACGGTGGAGCATCTGACATTTGCTCAGAGCTGCCACTCTGTCGTCGAAGCCGCACACGCGGCGGGCGTCACACCGCAAGACTTTGTCAAGAGCATTTGTTTTATAACAAAAGCAGAGCGTATCGTCGTCGCCATCGTCAAAGGCGAAGACCGCGTAGATCGCAAACAAGTACAACAACTCGTGGCGCTTGGCAAGCTCAGCATCGCGTCGGCGGATGAGGTGCTACGACTGACCGGCTATCCCGCTGGTGGCACACCGCCGTTTGGCTTCGATGCACTGTTTCTCATGGATGAGCGCGTGTTTGAGATGGCGTTTGTGTATGGCGGCGGCGGCAGTGAGTATGCGCTGATTCGCGCCACGCCGAGCGCCATTCAACAAGCAAATCACGCTGTGATCGCACACCTGCGTGTGGCGTGACATGATGACAAGACACTGTTAAACTTGCGACTTGAGTTTGTAACGCAACCTCACTTTGAATGACATTATGACCCCACAGACCCCCGAATGGGTGAAACACGCCATTTTTTATCAGATTTTTCCAGATCGTTTTGCGACATCGAGTCGCGTGCCAAAGCCATCCCATCTCGAAGCGTGGCACACGCCGCCGACGACTTATGGCTTTAAGGGCGGCGACTTGCTCGGCGTCGTCGAGAAGCTCGACTATCTCAAAGAACTCGGCATCAACGCGATTTACTTTACGCCGGTGTTTGCCTCGACCGCCAACCATCGCTATCACACATTTGATTATTACGCGATTGATCCGATCTTGGGCGGCAACGAAGCCTTTGCTGAGCTGCTCAAACAAGCGCATAAGCGCAAAATCCGCGTCGTAATTGACGGTGTGTTTAATCACGCCAGTCGCGGTTTTTATCAGTTTAATCACGCGCTCGAAAACGGCAAAGACTCGCCGTATCTGGATTGGTTCAATATCAAGGGCTTCCCATTGCATGCCTACGACGGCTCGCCAAACTATGACTGTTGGTGGGGCATCCCTGCCCTGCCAAAGCTAAACACGCGCACCAACGCCGTGCGCGAGTTTATTTTTAAGGTGGCGGAATATTGGATCGCACAAGGCGCAGATGGGTGGCGTCTGGATGTGCCGGGCGAGATCAACGATGATTCATTTTGGCAAGAGTTTCGCGCGCGCGTCAAAGCCATAAATCCGAACGCGTATATCGTCGGCGAGATTTGGCACGAGGCGCAACGCTGGTTGCGCGGCGATCAGTTTGACGCGGTGATGAACTACCAATTCACAAAAGCCTGTCTCGGATTTTTTATCAAAGACCGCGATGAATGGCTTGCCCGCGGCATTGGCTACGCGCCTGTGCGTTCGCTTGATGCGTCGTCATTTGCAGATGCTATTCAACACAACCTCACGCTCTATCACACAAACATCAACACCGTGCAGCTCAATCTGCTCGATAGCCACGACACGGCGCGCTTTTTGTCCATTGCAAAGGGCGACGTCAGCGCGCTCAAGCTCGCCACACTTTTTCAGATGACATTTATCGGCGCGCCGAGTATTTACTATGGCGATGAGATTGGCATGATGGGCGGCAAAGACCCCGACTGTCGTCGCAGCTTTGAATGGAATGAGCGCAAATGGGATCATGAGCTATACGATGAGATACGCGCACTCATCGCCCTGCGCAACAAATACGAGGCGTTGCGCACGGGCGCATTTGTGCCGCTATATGCTTCGGGTGATGTGATGGCATATGCGCGCGCCGACGACAAACACACGCTGATTGTGTGCATCAACGCTGGCGATCAAGATGTTGTGATGGATGTACCTGTGGCGAATGGCGTGCGCGAAGGCGCGATTTTTAAACGCAAGCACGGCAACACACAAGCACAAGTCACAGCACATGATGGAGTGTTGCGGCAAGTCAAAATTCCTGCGCGGCAGGGCTGCGTGTTTGCAAACTGATGGCGACAATCTCTCATTCGGAATGTAGCGGCGCACTAAGTTCGCAGTGAAGATTCGCTGATGCGTAACTGACTCGCCAGAGATTCTTCGTCGCTCTGCTCCTCAGAATGACAACACATCACAACCCAAGATCGAATAAAAAAGCGGAGTTCAATTTAATGAACTCCGCTTTTTAATTAGGGTGCCTTATGGGTTTCGAACCCACAACCTCCTGAGCCACAGTCAGGCGCTCTGCCGTTGAGCTAAAGGCACCACGCGAAATGTAATTATACCGTCTTCTCCATGACAAGTCCGTCTTCGCCGTCACGGTAGTAGCCACGAAATGTGTTGATCCATTTGTAACCCGTGCGCTCATAGAGTGCAATCGCGCGCGCATTGGTGCGACGCACAGTGAGTTGAATGCGCCGTGTGCGTGTTCTGAGTTTTTGCTCAACCTCATGCAGTAGCGCTGAGCCAACGCCACGCCCCCAATACTCCGGCAATACTCCAACGGTGATGACCCAACCAATGCGTGTATTCATCTCGATCTCGCTTGCCAAAAAACCAACAATTTTGCTGTCGCGTAACGCTTTGAGGCGGATCATGCCGGGCGTAAGAAACATACCAATCAGCGTCAACCAGTCATACGCATCCGCCTCGCCAAAACACAGGCGCTCGAGACGATAAACAGCCGCAACATCAAACAATGTGGCGTTAGCGATTGTCGTTTCCATGTTGACGTTGGGTTGTGCCGTTGATTGCGCCAGCATCTTAAAAATTTAAGGTTGCCACACCGCCAAACCCGCGCCGGTCAACCCAAACCGATTGCCATTGTAGAGCATATAGCGTGTGCCGTCATGGTCAAACACGTTGGGATACTCGATCATCTCTGAGTCCCAGCCGCTCGGCGAGACATCCAAACCGGCGACATCATCCATGCGTGTCCATTTGATGCCATCGCGCGACTCGGCGTAGCCAATGCGATAGTGATCGCCGCGATATGAGTACCACATCTTGTAGGTACCATCGGGTTCTTTGAGAATGGAAGGTCGCGAAATCGAAAACTCGCTCGAATCCTTGAAGTCAATGCAGATGGTGCCATCGCGCTGCCAATCTATGCCATTTTTTGATTCGGCATATTTGAGATGATAGTAGTGCTTTGGCGTTCCGTCAGGCAATGCCTCCCACTTAAAGCATGAGAGGTACCACATGCGAAAGATGCCATTCTCAACTAATAAACAACAACTGGCAGTAAACCCGGGATCGTAGAAGCTGCGCGTCATGACGGGACCTTCGCCTGCTTTGACCCAATTCACACTGCCCGGCTCTGCATACGCCAACCCAATCGAGTTGCAAAATGGCACGCTGATCGTGCGATACCAACCCGCGTAATACAGGTATTTACGGTTGTTGTGGGTCACGATCCATGAAGGAAGTGCACCATGCTCATCAAACATACCGAGATTGCCCGATCGCAAAACAGGTTGTTGCGAGACCTCAAGGATGGTGTGCGGTTGTTTGATGTTGATGACAAAATATCCCGCCTGCGAATAATTTGAGGCGTCACGTGCGCTGAAATACACACGATACAGATCGCCCTCGATATGCTCGGCAGTCGGCATCATCGCGTGGCTAACCATCCAGCTCAAATTTTTTGGCGGATCAAAGATTTGTCCGATTTTTTTCCACGTCATTTTTTGCTAGCTCTTTTTTGCGGCAGATCTCACCACATTATCCAGCCAATCATGCACGCTGACGCCGGTGCGTTTTGCCGCAGACTGCGCGAGTTGTTTGGCTTCGGGCGTGACGCCCTCAAGCTGCCCATAGTAGCGCGTGCGATGTGTGCCGCCGCGCCGACCCGGAATAGGAATATCGAGGTTCATCGGCGGTGGCGTCTTGGCGACGTCAAAATCAATGATGTAAAAGAAGCCGCCAAACACCCATTCCACATTCACATGGCGCGCAACATGCGGTATGTGCTGCAGCGGCACGTCGTGCGCATAGAGTGGGTTGTTGTGCATGAGAATCTTGGCGCCCTCAGTGTCACGCAACCACGGCGCCGCGCTCTCATCACCGACGACAACGCGCCCGCCCTCGCGCGTGACGCGGCAAATCTCCTCAAGCGAACGTGCGACATGTGTGAATGTATTGAGCCCGCCAAAGTGATACACGGCATCAAAGTAGCCATCTGCAAATGGCAAATGTGATCCTTCGGCGCGCGACAGATCCACAGGCGCGACACTCTGCGCAAATTTTGCGGCACATTTTTCGATCATGCCAATTGCAAGGTCTTGCGCATAGATTTGCCCGTCGCGCCCCAGTCGCTCAGCGATTAGTACCGTATCGCGCCCGGTGCCACAACCAATCTCCAGCACACGTGCGTCCGGCTTGAGGCGCAATTTGTCAATCATGCGCTGCCGCTCGCGCATCTCATCTACGCACAACGTATCAAAGGCGATGCCGATCCAATCATCGTATGTTGCAGCGCCCTGCTCATACTCATCGAGTGCGCTGAGTTCGTTGCCAGCCAGCTCGATCAATGGCGCTGGCACAAAATCTACGATGCCGTTCCGAATCGGGTAATGCTATCCACGCACATTCTCTAGCCAACCCGAGATGACGTGATCCTGCGCATCTACGGTCTGAGGATGCAAAGTTAGCTCGGTCTTGAGCTTGGGGCAACGATATGCGCTCAGTGTGTGTGATCTCATTTTTGCAAATTGGTCTCGGAGCGATGCACCTTGCGCACGATGGTGTATGGGCGGTCTTTGGTCTCGCTATAGATTTTGGCAAGATACAGACCGATGACGCCGACGCTAAAAATCGTCAAGCCGCCCACGATCCAGATGGAAGCAGTGATAGTTGCAAAACCCTCGGACAAGCCAAACAAGAGCTTTCGCAAAATGACGAACGCCGCGTATGCAATTCCCAAAAACGAGACGATGCAACCCAGCCAAAAAATCAGCACGAGCGGCTTGTTGCTAAATGAGGTGATGGCATTGACAAGCTGCGAGATACGGCGCGAGAGTGTGTAGGTCGTCTCACCTTTATAGGGCTTGTCCATCGTGAATGGGACTTGTGTAAAACCCGTCAGCGCAAACAACCCACCGATATAAATCTCGCGGTCGCGATGCTGTAGTAACGCAATCACGTAGTCGCGCGTCATCAACCGCGCCATCGTGACATTGGCTGGCACGTGAAAATCGGACAGCCCATTAAAAATGCGAAAGAACAACGCGCCAGCCGTGCGTTTGAAAAGCGAACCTGCGCGCTCGCGCACGACACCGTACACAACGTCGGCATGCTTCGCTTGCATCTCGTTGTAAAAAGTGTTGAGCGCTTCAGGGGCTTCCTCGAGATCGCTGTCTGTCAAAAAAACGAGATCTCCATCCGCATGCGCCAAACCCGTCATGATGGCTTTGTGGTGGCCAAAGTTGCGCGCGAGATCAATCAACGTGATGTGTGGGTTGTTTTGTCGCAGTTGTAGCGCCACGCGGACAGAGTCATCCGGTGAGCCATCATTCACCAAAATAATCTCGTAGTCGGGTGAGATAAGTTGCGCGGCAGCGGACGCACGCGCGCAAAACTCAGGCAAGTATTTTGCCGAGCGATAGAGCGTACTGACGACGGTCAAGCGCATTTAGATTCTGACCTCGTCGCTCTTTTTATGAAATGGCTCGGTGGCTTTGACGCTATACACGTCTTTGGGTTGCGTGTCTTTGGCGATCCACACCTGCGCACCGAGCAACGTCTCATCCGCAATCGTGATGCCGTCGCGCGCAGTTGCGTTCATGCCAAAGAAGCAGTAATTGCCAATCTTGGTGTTGCCGCCGATGACGGCGTGCGATGAGACAAAACAGTGATCGCCAAAAACGACATCGTGACCGATCAGGTTCCCCGTAAACATCAACACATCGTTGCCGACGCGCGCGTTTGGCTGAAAGGCGGTCAGGTCGCCGATAAACACATTGTCGCCAAATGTGTTATTGGGGTGCACGACGGCGCGACTGCTGATATAAGTTGGCAGGCGATAGCCAAGCGCCTTACACGTGGCGTATTTCTCGGCGCGCGGTTTATTCATGCGTTGATAGCCCAGCGTGATAAACATCTCAAAATCACTGGGCGGATAGTGCTGGGTGATGTCCTCAAATGGCACAATCGGCAAGCCGAGCAACTGGCGCTCAGTGCAATAGGCACGATCGGCAGTAAACGCCACTACCTCAAGGTCTGAGTCGTAAGTGAAATGTGTCCATATCGTGCGGGCTAATTCAGCTAAGCCAAACAGCACGACTTTTTTGCGTTTGATCATTGCATGTATCTTATCGCGGGTCGCGGGTTATTTATCTTTACGGTTATGCGTCCGCCAAAAAGTTTTTGAGCTTGGCAGTGTCAAAACTTATCATGTAATTTTTGGCGTGGTCACCTGTGTTGAGCAACAAATCAAGAATGCTGACGTAATGATCAAACGGCGGATGCAGTTGAGGGTATTCGGCGTAGGCGCTGTAGTTGGCAAATTTGACTTGCACGCCGGCACGATTGAATGCTTCGATGTCCATGTAGCCCTTGGCAGAGGGACCTGACACATACATATCTGCGCCGACCTGCCTGCACAGATGGATCAGCCGCTCGTTGCGATCTTCGACCAATGTGTAATCGCTCGACCATGTGACGCGCGTGCGGATGTCGAGCCGCTCGCAGATCGCGCGGATAAATCGAAAATTAATTTGGCTGAGTAGCGATTCACCACAACCCTCATACAACTCGCGCAGCCACTCGCGCTGCTCGGCAAAATGCGGCGCGCGCGCATAGTTGTGTTGAATAGAGCTCCAGTGTGCGCGATGCCAATCAGAGTCATTGACGCGCGTCTCATTGATCTTTTGAAAGTATTTACCTTTGACCTCAACCGGAATGGTGAGCCACTCCGCGCCACGCGGAGTCTTGATTTTGTTGCGATTGCGCCAGTCGCGGCGTGTATATTGCATGTCGTCGTACAGCACAAATTCATCCACCGCGTTGATGAGATCAAAGTAGCCTTTCCACGGGATGTAGTTTGACTGGACGATGGCGAGACGCTTCATGCTATTTTGCGAAATAGATAGTTTGGATTGCGCGCGATGAGTTCGTAGCGTCCTGAGCGCTGTATTTCGGCGACGACTTGGCAGACTTCCCACGTCGAGCCATCCATCGAATCATCAAAAAACACGAAGCCGCCTATCTCAAGGTGCGCATCGCAATTTTCAAAATCGCGTCGAGCAAACGCGTAGGTGTGATCGCCGTCAATATAGCAAAAGCTAAACATGCCGCCAAGCGTGACCTCGCGCCCAAATACATCCGTCATAGTTTTGCCAGCACGCCACAGCTCAAAAAACTCATCTGAGAAAACCTCAATCGTGCTGGGCAACCGATCGCGGCTAAACATGCGCGCATTGCGCAGGTAGCTGTCTTTGACAAAGGTGCGGTACTCGACGTGCGATATATCGGTGTCGCCGAGTGTTGGCTTGCCTTGCTTGTTTTCAAATTCCCAGCGGTCACACGTAAAAAACTGATTTGCCTTTTGATGCTTACGCAAATAGTGCGTGATGGCATTGGTAGACAATCCACAAAACGAGCCGATTTCCAGAATGGGTTTGTCACTTGGCAGGTTGCGGATGGCGTAATCAAAGCAATACAGATTGCCCGGGTTTAGCATGCCGGCGTTGGCATAGCCAAGCCACGTGACATATTCGTCGGTGATGTTGATTTGCCCCTGCTGTTCGAGCTGCGCCAGCTTGCGAATGGCAAGTCTGCCGACGCCACGCACGCCGCTGCGACGCAAAACATCCTTGGCGGTTGTCCACTTACTCACAGTTTGATTTTACTGTGCTTGATGTCGCAACTCCAAGCGCGCAACTATATTTGCCATGACGCATGAGTAAAATAAAGCTGCTGTGAATAATAAATTGCACGGACGCGCAACTTTGCGCCGAATGTTGGCCGTGACGACACTCGCCATTGCGATCTTCGGTGTGATCGCTGCGCTCGCATTTATCAATTCTCAAGCTGCGGTTGCAGAGAGCCCAGCACGTATCAATGCTCCAGCGCAGATTGGCATGCTGCAAGCGAGCGTCGTATTTACAGACGTCTACGAAACCGCCAGCGATCAACAAGGCACAGCCCCGCAAATTGCCAGCGGCGTCGTGCCATGCAATCTTGAGATCGTCAGTCTGTCTTTTTACAAAAGCGGTGCAACTGATATTGATTGGTACGCAATTCAAACTGGAGCACAGCTATCCTACACAGTCACTGTCTTGCCACAAAATGCAAATGATTCTTTCAACATTCAAATGAATGTATTGGATAGCGGCAATGTGGCTTTGTTTGGAACAACCGGACCGCGACCCTCATACACGTTTTACACATATGCGGCTACCAGGATTTATTTGCAGCTTAGCTCAGCCGTCGCCCAACCCGAAAACCACCCTTACAAAATCGTAATCTGCAGCGCACAGTCGGCGGTTTCGCCGACGCCTTCATTGACGCCGACCAATACGCCTACGTTGACACCCACACCTGATCCGAGCGTGAGCGCTGATTCATATGAATCGAACAATACGCCGACAGAAGCGCAAATCAAACGCAGCTTTGTCAGCGTGGGTCAGACCATCTCTGCGTTAAATTTCTATTCGCCGTTTGCGAGCGGTGTCCGTGAGAATGGCGACGTAGATTGGTATTTCTTTTATGCCAAGAGCGGCAGCACCTATAGTTTGACCACTGTTGTAAATCCCGGCGTTGATACGGAAATGTTTCTCTTTCGCAATCCACCACCAACGCCGCCAGAGAATGTAAATACAAGCGGAACAAACATGGTCGCCTCAAACGACGACTATCAATCGCTCAATCGCGGCTCACAAATCGTTTTTCAGGCGTCGTATGACGGTGTGTATTGGGTCAAACTGTGGAATCGCGATCAATCTCCGCGCACGGGCGGTCAGACCTACTCGCTCAAACTCGAGGAATTTTTGCAAATCTCGGCGACCTCGACGCCATTTGCGCTACAGATAGATAAATACGAATACAACGGTGATTTTGACAATGCATCACTGATCGCATCTGGCGCAGCCGCCGACGCGAATTTTGTGCCGTATCGTCCAGTGGATAACAGCACCGTTGATAATGACTTTTATCGCCTCAACGTCAAAGAGAATCTCTACTACACCTGTGAGACGCAAAAGCTCGGCGCGGGTGTAGACACCAATATCATCGTCTACGATCAAAACCGCAACGGCATCGGCGGCAATGATGACATCTCAAAAGACGAGCGCGCCAAAGGCAATTTTGCCAGCCGATTTAGCTGGCTCTCGCGCTACACAGGCATCGTCTACATCTTGGTCGGTGAGGTCAATCCACCCAAAGCCAACGAATCTTCATCGCACACATATTCTTTGATTTGCAATGTTGGTTTGCCCGTGGCGTCGACGCCCGACCCCGCCGCGACACAAAACGCTCCTCCGGTATCGTCCGGTCCAAAAGATGCACCACCTGCATTGCCGACAACGACCTTTACACCCATCATCGCCTCAACAGTCACACCAACGCCTGCTCCAGTCGTCTCACAATCGCTCATCGTCAAACCGATTATTCGCAGCACACCTACGCCTGCACAGCCCGTATCCACCGCACGAACCGCAAACGCGAATGTGCAAATTTACAACGACCGCAATCGCAACAAAACGGCAGACGGGGGAGAGGGTATCGCCAACGTCTCTGTGTGGCTCATTGACGATGCCAGCGGATCGCCATTAGCGCAAGGCTTTACGGATGCAGATGGTCGAGTGCGACTCAATGCAACCACCGAGGGCAATGTGCGCCTGAGCGTGCCACTGTTTGGCTACGCGCAAACCATCTCTGACAACAACGCAAATGTGTCTTTGGCGCTCACCGCCGATGTGATCTTGCCCAGCAATCTACCGTGACATTTGAATCGCTCCTCGCCCGATCCACACGCAATCGCGCGTTGGTTTTGTTGGCGCTTATTGCCATCGCGCCGCTTGCGCTCAAGATCGTTGATCTGCCGAGTCGTTCGCTGTCTTCAAATATTTTAGGTTCGCCCGTGTCTTTCATTTTTACGACAGACACGCTGATGATCGTCCTATTGCCCGCCCTTATATCCGCGGGATGTGATTGGGTTTTACGCGACCATCCAGATGTCGTTGCGGGCGAGGTTCCATATCTGTTTCCATTTTGGCTTGCGCCGGGCTATGCCGGTTTAGCGCTTGGCTTGTTGCTCTCGCGCGTAGATACGTGGGGCATGTGGTTGTTTGTTTTGGCAATTGGCGTCTTAGCGATCGGACTCACCGTGATGGCGGAATTTGTGACCCTGTCGCCCAATATGTCGGGCTTCGCAGTTGCGCGTCTGCTTTTGACGGTCACTGTTTACGGCATCGCATTTGTGCTATTTACATTGATTTATACGACCCGCGAGCGCAGCCTCATTAGCGCCACACTGGTTGTGCTTGTGTCATTTGGTTTGGCGCTTGATTTGCTTGCGCCCCAGATTATTGGCATGCGCAATGCAGTGCTGCTCAGCAGCATCGTCGCACTCATACTCGGTCAAGCCACATGGGCGCTCAACTATTGGAATATCTCGAATTGGAGCGCGGGTGTGCTGCTGCTGACCTTGTTTTACGTATTGGTTGGACTCGCACAGCAGCATTTCCAAGATCGCCTCACTCGCAACGTGCTAATCGAATTTGGCGCGGTCACCGTCAGCGCGCTCGTCGTGGCGTGGGCGTTGGCGGGCGTACATTATTAATTCGCGCGCTCCTTCAAGAACGCTGCAGTTGCAATTCCCAAAAACACAATCTGACAAAACACAAATGTGGCAGGCAAAGCGTGTAACAACGTCGTCTGTAATTGTGCCGATGACCCCCGCGGCAATAGCGCCGCCGCAAGCGCGATTAACGCCAGCAACGAGGTGAGCGCTATACGCCGCGCCGCTGTCTTTGTGAATGGGCGCCCAGCAGGCGCGGTCTCACGCATCGCCAAATATGCCAGCGCGCCGAGTGCACCGCCTATTAGATGTACTGGCAACCAAAATCGCAACGATATCCCGCGTTGCCACGCATCGGCGACCAGCATCACAGCGCTGATGAGCAACAACGCGCCATAGCCACACATCGCAAACATAAACCACGCATCACCCCACAGCCGACTTATATCTTGCGTCGGTAGCTGCGGGAATGGAATATTCAGAAAAAGAAAAATCCAGCCGCACGCCACAAACATCAGCCAATACACGACGCTGCGCCAATTTGTGTTTGCGCGCGCGATCCCGATTTGCCACAGCAACACACCAACCAACCCACCCAACGCATCAAAGCACACATCGCGCAGGCTCGCCGACCGCAACGGCACAAACGACTGATGAATCTCATCCGATATCGCATACGCAATCAGCAACACAAATGCTGTGCGGATGCGTGCGCGTGGTCGCAATGCATTGAGCAGCAACAACATCAAGATGGCATATGCGCCGTTGTGAGCAATCTTTTTGCTGATGGCATCAAGCAGGTCGCTCTCAGGGCGCGGCAATTCCGACTGCGCCGACAAATAAAAAATCAATGCCATCCATAGCGCCACTAGCGCCCAACTAAAAATTTTCATGCGAGCGCGATCTCAAAAAATAGTTGTTTGTCGACGTCTTCGCTCTCAACATACGGCGCAATCTCCGCAAAGCCAAGCGCGCGATATAACGTTATTGCGCTGGTCATATTTTTGAGTGTGTTGAGCTTGAGTGAGCGATAGCCTGTCGCACGCGCTTGTTGAATGGCTTCTTGCACGAGCGCACGCCCGACGCCCAGCCCTTGCGCGCGCGGGCGCACAAACAGCCGTTTGAGCTCAGCGCTGTGTGAATCAAGCGCGCGATAGGCAACGCAACCTGCCATCAGCGTGTCTGTCGCCGCCAAGATCAACCTCCCGTGCGGCAGCGCAAATTCGGCGGGCAACTCACCGAGTTGCACATCAAATTTGTCTATTCAGACACATGCGCCGATTTGCTCGGCGAGCGCGCCCGAGATATCGCTGTATTCTGACCAGAGTGCGCGAATCTGATCATAGTGCATTTCGTTGCGCGCGTGTATGAGCGTAATCATCAGCTTGCGTAATTTTATCTGCGGGCATACAATGACCGACGAATCACGTTCCTTATAAAAATTTTCTTAGCCATGAAACTCATTACTTATCTCTCAAATGGAGCCTTGCGCACAGGCGCAGTAGTCGCCGACAATGCCGTCGTAGACATCTCAGCCGCAGGTAGCGCATTGCAGGTCATGATGGATGTCGG